>CAZKNC010000092.1:0-2158 GCA_964553935.1 uncultured Planctomycetia bacterium
GAACCGCCGGTATGAGCACGTGATCCTCGAACATTGCGCCGACGCGGCCGGGACCCTGCGGCTGGCGTTCCGGGCGACCGAGCGGCTGCTTCCGGACGAGAGCGCTTTTCTGGAGGAGCTGATCCATCGGCACGACCTGCTGATGCAGGGGATCCGGCGCGCTTTCTGGCAGGGAGACCATTTCATCTCCGCGCTGGATGATCAGGGCCGGCCGTATTCCGGCACCGACGGTTTGCCCAGTGTGGCGGTGGACAACAACACCTGGTCGGCGCACGTTTATCTGCCGTACGATCTTCAGCTGGCCCAAGACGCCGTCCAGTTCGTGGAAAGGCAATTCACGGTGGACGCCCCGCCGGCGCTCATCGAGGACGCGGCGGAACCGAATTCCAACGGGCTCAAAGGACTGTATTACTTTCAATCGACCTTTTCCGATCCCTTCGTCCTGGTTCCGCCCGAATACCGGCAGAAAATGGAAAAACTGATCCAGCCGGAGGCCACGTTCGGGTACGTGCTGTTCCTGTTGGCGCTCGCCGAAGAGATGCCCACCGCAGAGGAAAAAGAGCGGTTTCGCCGGCGGGGAATGGATCTTTACCGGCACACGGTCGACCTGTTGGGTTTGTACGGCCGCAGCGGGGCGCCTTACGCCAGCGCTAACGTGCCGGGGATTTTCTCGACGCTTCCCTGTGTCACGACCGCCGGCTCCAGCGTGGTCACGACCAGGATCATTGAGGGAGCTCCTTCCAATGATTTCATTGGTGTTTTGCCGCCGAAGGAGTTTACGGTTGCAGGGAAAGCTCCGCTTCGAGGGGTCTAACCCCAGAGGGGGTCAGACCCCATCCGGTTTTTTTATCACGGGAACCGACACGGAAGTCGGCAAGACCACTCTCGCGGCCGCGCTGGCGCTGGCTTTGCGCCGCCGCGGGTGGAATGTAGGCGTCATGAAGCCGGTTGCGGCCGGTTGTCTCCGGAAAAAAGGGCAGCTTGTTTCTGAAGACGCGGAAGCCCTTCTGAAAGCCGCCGGCGCATCGGACCCTCCGGATCTCGTTTGCCCCTATCGCTTTGAACCTCCCGTTGCTCCCGCCGTCCTCGCCCGAGCGATCTCCTTGGATCGGATTGAAAAAGCGTTTCGCGTTCTGGCCGAAAAACATGACATTGTTCTCGTGGAAGGGATCGGAGGGATCCGGGTTCCGCTGGATGGGCGGCATACCGTCGCGGATCTGGCTCGGCGCCTGAATCTGCCGGTTCTGATTGTGGCGCGGGCCGGGCTGGGAACGCTTAACCACACGCGGTTGACGGTGGAAGCGGTCCGTTCCGAAGGATTGGAGCCGGCCGGCATCTTCCTCAACCGGCTCAGCGCGCGGCCTTCACTCGCGGAAAAGAGCAATCCCGGACTGATTGAGCGCACCACCGGCGTGCCGGTCCTGGGAATCATTCCGGTTTTACGATCCCCGGCTCCGGACCGGATTGCTCCCTTCATTCCGATCCAGCGGATTCATCGTCTTCTGAAAGAAGTTCCCTCCCGCCGGAAAAACCGGTTTAAACAGTTGAGCCGGGCGGATCGGAAGCAGCTCTGGCACCCGTTCACTCAAATGCGCGATTGGGAACGGGAAGACCCACTGGTTATCGAATCGGCCGACGGCGTGTGGCTGCGGGATGTTCAAGGGAACCGCTATCTGGACGCGGTCTCCTCTCTCTGGGTGAACCTGCACGGCCACCGGCATCCGGCGCTCGATCAGGCCTTGCGGGATCAGATCGGACGGATCGCTCACTCCACGCTGTTGGGCGCGGCGAACGTTCCTTCGATCGAGCTGGCCGAAGAACTGGTCCGGATCGCGCCGGCGGGACTGACGCGGGTTTTTTATTCGGACAGCGGCTCCACCGCTGTGGAGATCGCGTTGAAGATGGCGTTCCAGTACGGACAGCAAAACGGCGCCCGAGCCAAAAAAAAATTCGTCCATTTCGAGAACGCCTATCACGGGGACACGCTGGGGTCCGTGAGTGTCGGCGGCATCGATCTGTTTCATCAGGTTTATGGCCCGCTGCTGTTTAAGGGATTCAAATTGCCGTCTCCTTCCGATCCCCAGTCATTGAAACAGCTGGAAGAAGCGCTTCGGAAACACCGTCGAGAGATCGCGGCGGTGATTGTGGAACCGTTGGT
>CAZKNC010000092.1:2168-3868 GCA_964553935.1 uncultured Planctomycetia bacterium
CCCAGCCGCGGGGCTGGCTTAAAAAGATGGACCGGGTCTGCCGTCGATACGGTGTTTTTTTGGATCGCCGATGAGGTCGCGGTCGGATTCGGCCGAACGGGCCGGATGTTCGCCTGCCAGCGGGAAGAGGTGCGGCCTGATTTTCTCTGTGTGGCCAAAGGATTGACCGGCGGCTATCTGCCGCTGGCGGCCACGCTGACCACCGAAAAAGTGTACCGGGGATTCCTGGGAAGCCCTGCGTCCCTGCGCACGTTTTTCCACGGCCACAGCTACACCGGCAATCCGCTGGCCTGCGCGGTGGCGCTGGAGAACCTGCGGCTGTTCCGGCGTGAAAAAGTCCTGCAAAAGCTCCAGCACAAAATCCGGCTGTTTACGCGGGAGCTTCAAAAACTGGAGAAGATTCCTCACGTCAAAGAGATTCGTCAGGTGGGGCTCATGGCTGGCGTGGAGCTCTCCTATCCCTGGGAAGAAGAGATGGGAATCCGGGTTTGCCGTTTTCTTCGGACACGCGGAATCCTGATGCGCCCCTTGGGAAACGTGCTGGTCCTCCTTCCCCCGCTGGTGATTTCTGCCCGAGAACTGCGTTTCATGTGCCGGCAGGTTTCCGAGGCGATCCAGGCTGTCACCGGAAAAAATCAGCTCACAGAAATTTAAGAAAGTCGGAGTATACTCCTTTTTAGAGGAGACCCCCGGATGAATTCTTTTTTTCGATCTCTTGCGGCGGCACTGTTCTTCCTTCCCGCCCTCGTTTTCGCGGAAACCATTGAGCTGGTTACCTATTACCCCTCCGCTTCCAATAACAGTTTCGGCCGGACCCATACCGACCGAGGAACCATAGGGGATCCTTATTCCCTGAATAACCCGGCCGACCTTCCGAGCGGCGCGCTGTGGATGGCCGGCCCTCTGGCTATTGGAACCGATTTCAGTGCGGCAGCCCCTCCGGCAACGGCTTTACACATCAGGACCGGGCAAGGGATCCGCGTGGAGCAAGGACTGCCGACCGGCGGCGCTTTTAACGGAACCGGCTATGAACTCTACCGGGGCGGCGTGGAACGGATGCACCTTTACTACAACACGACTCAGAATTGGGTGGAACTGAACACGGGAGCCACTCCGAACGCTTCGCTGGTTTTTGTGAACAACGCCGGCCAGATCCGGATGTTCCTAGCTGGAGCGACCGGCAACGTCGGAATCGGGACTGCCGCTCCGGTTAACAAGCTCCACATTGAGGAATCCGTCAATTCGGCGGTGAAAACCCAGCTGCTTCTGAGCAACAGCGGCTCAGGCAACCATGCCGCGGGTATTGGATTTCAGGCGGCATCCGAATACACCACGTACGGACCCAAGGCCGGTATTGTGTTTGAGCGAACGGCCCCTTTTGGCGTAGGCGATATGAAATTTTTCACCAGCAACAACAGCACGAACGCCAGTGGCTTTACCGCCGCTGACGAACGGATGCGTATCACGCAGACAGGGAACATCGGCATCGGGACTACAGCGCCTTCTCAGCGGCTGCAGGTGGCGGGCAACATCCGGATGAGCGGAACCCGGTCGGTGCTGCTCACGCAAGGGGACAATACCACCACGCATGTGGGCGGCATCCAGTTCCTCACGCCCAACAACGGCGCGGTGATGACGATGACGCCGACCAATCAGAGCGGGACGCCGGTCAACTCCACGCTGGTACTGGGGGGGTTGGG
>CAZKNC010000092.1:3878-5890 GCA_964553935.1 uncultured Planctomycetia bacterium
TTGGGAAACTTCAACAACAACCAGATCGAGCTGGCCGTTTCAGGAAATATCGGCGTGGGCCGGATGTATACTCCGACGACAACGGTCCCGAACAACACCAACGGCAACATTGATGTGAACGACGTTTTTATCCGCTCCACCGGAGGATGGCTCAGCCAGGGAGGGTTCGGCTGGATTAAAGCGACAGCCATCTATCGAAACGTTCGGTTTGTCACCGGCGGATCAGGCCCCACGTATCAAACCATCACCATCACGCACCATCTGCCCTCCGCCTTGGTCAGAGGAACCCTGGCCGTCCCCATCCTCATCCAATACAGCGGATCCGGAACCTGGGGGGCCGATTGGGTTTTTACCACGGGCGGGCCGGTGGGCAACACGACTTTCCGAATGACCGGGGACGTCGGCATGCGCAACGTGACGTTTGGGGGAGACTTCCTGATCCTCTTTATAGACCCCGCCCAAACGAACTACGACGGACCGGGCTAAGCTTTACGTGCCGGCTTCCCAGCTGGCGAGGTATTTCTCCTGCTCAGGGGTCAGACGATCCATCCGGATCCCGCGGCTCTTGAGCTTCAAACCGGCGATCTCTCCGTCGAGCTTTTCCGGCAGGCGGTAAACCTGGGGATCCAGTTTGCCCTTGTTTTTGACCAGCCATTCGGCCGAGAGGGCCTGATTGGCGAAGCTCATGTCCATCACCTGCGCGGGGTGTCCCTCGGCGCAGGAAAGGTTGACCAGGCGCCCCTCGCTCAAGACCATCACCCGTTTGCCGCTCTTTAAGAGATATTCTTTCACCTGCGGCTTCACTTCCCGGGCTGACTTGCTGATGCGCTGGAGGGCTTCCAGGTCGATCTCCACGTTGAAGTGGCCGCTGTTGCAGACGATCGCTCCGTCTTTCATCCGGCGGAAGACCGATTCGCTGACCACATGAATATCGCCGGTGACGGTGATGAACAAATCCCCCTGGGGAGCCGCTTCGGACATCGGCATGACTTCAAAACCGTCCATCACCGCTTCGAGCGCCCGGACCGGCTCCACCTCGCAAACGATCACCTGGGCTCCCATGCCGCGAGCCCGCATCGCCACCCCTCGTCCGCACCAGCCGTAGCCGGCTACGACGACGACCGATCCGGCAATCAGGATGTTGGTCGCGCGCAGGACTCCGTCCAGCGTGGATTGTCCGGTGCCGTAGCGGTTGTCGAACATGAATTTGGTCTGAGAATCATTGACCGCCACAACCGGGAAGAGGAGTTTCCCCTCGTTCGCCAGCGCCTTGAGGCGGATCACGCCGGTGGTGGTCTCCTCGGTGGAACCGACCATCCTCGGAGCCAAGGTGTCCCGGTAGCGCTGATGAATCGTGGAGACCAGGTCCGCCCCATCGTCCATGGTCAGGTGCGGTTTGCTGTCCAAAACCGCGAGGATGTGGCTGTAATAAGTTTTCCGGTTTTCTCCCTTGCGGGCATACACGTTAAAACCCCGGACAGCCAGCGCGGCGGCGACGTCATCCTGCGTGGAGAGCGGGTTGGAAGCGCAGATGGAAACGTCCGCGCCGCCGGCCCGGAGCGCATCAGCCAGCTGGCCGGTTTCCGTCGTGACGTGAAGGCAGCAGCTGATTCGCAGACCTTTGAGAGGACGTTCCTTCAGGAAGCGCCGGCGGATCTGGCCGAGAACCGGCATGAAACGACCGGCCCAGTCAATACGGGCCTGACCGGCTTTGGCAAGAGAACGGCTGGTGATGTCGGATGGCATCGAAGGATCTCCTGGGATTTAACGAGTTGAACGCGGGGTAAGCCGGCGCAGAGAAGACGGCAGCGCATCGGTGCCGTTGCGGTTGGGCATTTTCATTTTCCCGTGCCGCCCGACCGTTTTTTTCAGCGTCTCAACCTTGTCGAGCTCTTCCCAGGTGAATCCGGTTTCATTCCGGCCGAAGTGTCCGTAAGCGGCGGTCTTGCGATAGATGGGCCGCCTCAGTTTCAGGTCCCGGATGATGCCCGCCGGGGTCAGATCGAAGGTTT
>CAZKNC010000093.1:0-4442 GCA_964553935.1 uncultured Planctomycetia bacterium
ACCACCACATGGGAGAACCGGTTCTACCGGACGTAATCCCTCAACCCCGTCACCAGCGCCAGAAAGATCTCTTCGTCCGGTGGAAGCACCGGCGAAGAACGGGAAACTGAAAAAACGCTCTTCCTGCCCGCCGGCAGAGGGACCCGGATCCGTGACATTTTTTGGAGGGTTCCGGATTCCCGGCCGGCCGCGGGTGCGAGCGGGACCTCCACGAAAAAAAGTCCTTCCCGAAACTGCGGCGCGCGGAAAACAATCCGGCCTTTTGGATCGGCCACAAGACTCCCGCCGTCGAACACCAGCTCATCCTGGCCGCCGACCAAGTTCAGGTAGACCATCCAGCTCCCGCACATCCGGGCGCGGCGGGAAAGAAGCCGTTCCCGCAGAAGCCGTTTGCCGGCATGGTAAGGCGATGCGGAAATGTTCAGAAGCACCCGCGCGCCGGCGGAAGCCTCCGGGAAAAAAGGGCCTTCCTCCACCCAAATGTCTTCGCAAACGGAAATCCCGATCTTTTCACCGTTGAGTTCCAAAAGAAGCGGCTCTTTTCCAGGGACGAAGTACCTTTTTTCATCGAACACACCGTAGTTGGGCAGGTGCATCTTGCGATACGTCGCCGCCCGTTTCCCGCCGCTGAACACCGCCGCGGCGTTATAAAGCTCTCCGCGGGGTCCCCGGTCCAGGCAGCCGACCACGGCGATGAGATTCCGGCTGGAACCAGCCAGCCCTCGCGCGGCGCGCAGGCCGTCGGCCACAAACACCGGCTTGAACAGGAGGTCCTCCGGCGGATAACCGGTCAGAGCCAGCTCAGGGAATAAAACCAGATGGGCTCCCCCCGCCCTGGCCTTCGCCATCCCCTCCGCGATCCGGCGGCGGTTTTCTTCCAAGGCACCCACCGTCACGTTGATCTGAGCGAGCGCAATCCGGAGTTTCACAGCGCGATCAGGCATAGGTTCAAGCGGTCCGCTTCTTCCATCAGCGGATCCCGATCGAACAGGAGAGTCCGGCCGGCCTGGACCGCGAGACAGGAGACCCCCGCTTCCGCCATCGCCCGCAGGGTTTCCCGGCCGATGACCGGGATATCGAACCGCATGTCGTGATCCGGTTCGCAGGCCTTCGCCGCGATACAGCCGGGCCCGGCCACCTGCCCGGCTCGCCGGATCGCGGCATCGGTTCCTTCCATGGCCTCGACGGCCACCACCGCTTTATTCCGCACCACCACGGTTTGGCCGACCGACCACTGGGCCATCCGGGCGGCCAACCCCAGGCCGAACTCCGCGTCCTCTTTCTCCTGCGCCGTCGGCTGCCGGCGGGTCAACACGCCGGGGCGAGGAAGCCACTCTTTCAGGAAAACCGAGGAATCCAGAACACGGAACCCCTGCGATTCCAGATAGCGCACCGCCATCTTCATCGCCGAGTTCCCGGAACGGTCCGGAATCATCCGGAACAGCTGCTGAACGATGCCGTCAAACCGCCCTTCCGGCCCCAGCAGACGTTCCGGCCGAATCTGTCCGGCCAAGATGAGATCCCGAATCCCCTCTTCCTTCAGAAGCGCCGGGACTGAACCGATCTCGGAAAAAGCGACCCACCGCATGCGTTCCACCTCTTTTTCCAGCGCCGGGTCGGTCTCTTCCCGTAAACCCACCGCGATCACCTCGTAGCCCTGCGAACGGGCGGCGCGCGCGATGTGCAGCGGAAAAGTCCTGTTTCCAGCGATCAATCCGAGTTTGGGCATAGTTGAAAAACCCCCAGAGGGGGCATTTCACGGTCACGAACTCTCTACGAACCACTTACTACAAACTATAACCTCTCCTCGCCCTCCAGCAGAGCGAACATGAGATCCGCCTCCGCCGCCAGCTTGTCGCCCACGGTCGCCCGGGTGCGCATCTGGCCCGTTTTACTCCGGATGCGGAGCACTTCCGTTTCTAAAATCAGCGTGTCTCCCGGCAAAACAGTTCGGCGGAATTTTACATTGTTCATGGCGACGAAATAAGCATACTTGCCGAGGTTCTCCGGCTTGTTCAGCAGCAGCAAACCCGAAAGCTGAGCCAGCGCTTCGATGATGAGCACCCCCGGCATGACCGGCCGGTTCGGGAAATGGCCGGTGAAAAACGGTTCGTTGATGGTGACGTTCTTGATTCCAACCGCCCGCTTGTCCGCGACCAGCTCCAGCACCCGGTCGACCAATAAAAAGGGATACCGGTGAGGCAGGATCCGCTCAATCGCCTGAACGTCGAGCGAGGTGGCTTCCGGCTCGATGTGCAGCGCCCTGATGCCGCTTTCCCGAGCCCGTTCGAGCACTTGGCGCAGGCGCTGAACCAGCCGAATATTCAGCGTGTGCCCGGAGCGAATCGCCATGACGTGCCCCTGGATCGGCCGGCCCAACAGATACAGGTCCCCGATCAGGTCCAGCGCTTTGTGGCGAACGAACTCGTCCGGAAACCGAAGGTGGTTGTTGAGGACGCGGCCGTCGTTCTCGACGACTACCGTGTTCTCGGTGGTGGCACCCCTCCCCAGCCCTACCTTGCGCAGCTGCTCCACTTCCCTCGCCAGGCAAAAGGTGCGCGACGGAGCGAGCTCCTTCTCAAAATAGGACGGCGTCATCTCAGCGGCGAAGAACTGCGCGGACAGAGAGGGAATGGGGTAGCTCAACGTGTAGGAAACCCGGAACTGCTCGGCCGGAAAAATGGCAACCGCGGAAGAACCTTCCTCCACCCAGACCGCCTCCCGAACCTGGATCAGCCGGCGCGGAGCGGCCTGCTCCTGGATTCCCACCCGTTTGAAAATCTCCAGGAACGGGTAAGCCGATCCGTCCAAACCCGGAACCTCTTCGCCGTTGATTTCCACCTGCAGGTTGTCGATGCCCGCGCCGTAACAGCTGGCCATCAAGTGCTCGATCGTGTGCACCTCTACCGGACCGTTGCCGATGGAGGTCCGCCGAGCCCGGCGGGCGATGTCCAAAACCGTCTGTACCGACGCGACCACCGGTTTGGAACCGGCCAGGTCGGTTCGAAGAAAGGTAATGCCGCTCTCGGGCGGAGCCGGCTTGAACTCCAGCCGGACTCTCTGGCCGGTGTGGAGACCTACTCCTTCAACGCGCGCCGGCGCGCGGATCGTCTGCTGGTGCGGCAGTGAAGAATCGGTCGATTCAGCGGAAATGTCAGCTTCCACGCTTTTTCCCTTTCCCTTCTAAGTCTTTCAATCGGCGCTCCAGCTCTTCCAGTTTCCGATGAAGCTCCGGCAGACGCTGAACCATCGCGTTCACCCGCTTGGCGCGAGCCAGCGGTTTGGCCGGGGTGCCCCACACCTGCGTGTTGTCCGGGACCGGCTTGGAGACCCCCGACTGCGCTCCGACCATCACGTTGTTGCCGATGCGGATGTGGCCGACGATGCCGGACTGGCCCGCCAGCACCACGTTGCTGCCCAGCGTCGTGGAACCCGAGATGCCGGCCTGAGCGACCAGAATGCCGTTGGGACCGATCACGACGTTGTGGGCGATTTGGACCAGGTTGTCGATCTTAGTTCCTTTTCCGATCAGCGTCCTGCCGAAACGGGCTCGATCGATGGTGACGTTGGCGCCGATTTCCACGTCGTCCTCCACCACTACAGTGCCGGTCTGTGGGATCTTATGGTGAACGCCGCGGACCGTGGCGAACCCGAAACCATCCGAGCCGATCACCGTGCCGGAATGGATGATGACCCGATGCCCGATCTCCACGTTCTCGCGAATCGTTACGTTCGGATAAATCAGGCTGTCGTTTCCGATCCGGGCTTTCCGTCCGATGTAGCTGCCGGCGTACACCACGGCGCGGTCGCCGATTTCCGCTCGGTCTTCAATCACCGCGAACGCCTGGACCGCCGCACCTTTTCCCATGCGAACGCCCTTGCCGATGAACGCGCGCGGGCTGATGCCTTTCGGGTGGGTTTCCCCTTCGGGATGGGTCAGGGCGGCCAGCTTGGCGAAAGCCAAGGAGGGGTTCTCCGTCCGGATGACGGGGATCGCCGCGTGACCGACATCGCGGGACGTGATCACCGCGGAGGCCTTGGTTTCCCGCAAAAGATGGGCGTAGCGGGAATTCGCCACGAAGGTCAACTGTCCGGGTCCCGCTTCCCGGATCCCGCAGAGTCCGGTGAGCCGGACGGTGCCGCTGCCCGAGAAAGATCCGCCGATCAGTTTCGCGATCCGGGCCACGGTGCACGGAAAAAGACCATTGGGCTTTTTGGAAGAAACCTTCGCCGGCATGGTCAGGAGCTTTTCTTCTCCTGGTTCAGGAGATAGAGCCCCTCGTTGTAGAGCTTGTCCGCCGGCTGATCGAGCGGGGTGTCCTCCTTGCCGAAGATCTTGTCCCAGGCGCCACCTACCGAGCTGCACGCGCCGAGCGGCACCGCCAGCACCAGCAAGGCCGCGCCAAGGCGCAGCTTGCGCGCGCCGTTCGCCAGATGTGTCG
>CAZKNC010000093.1:4452-5840 GCA_964553935.1 uncultured Planctomycetia bacterium
AGACACCTTCGCCGGCATGGTCAGGAGCTTTGCTCCTCCTGGTTCAGGAGAGTGACGATCTCGCTGGTCACGTCGATTTGATCCACGAAGAACAAGGCGGCCCGCTCGGTCAGGATCAGGTCAAACCCGTTTTGCTTGGCGTAGTGGGTCACGATTCCCTCAATCTCCTTCAAGAGCTTGTCGATCGCCTGCTCCCGCTCTCCCCTCAGCTGATCCCGCGCCTGCTGATCGAACTGCGCCAGGTTCTTCAGCTTCTCATCGATCGCTTCGCGCTGCTTGTTCCGGCTTTCGTCGTTGAGCAGGGCCAGCTCGTCCCGCATGTTTCGGATGTCATTGACGATCTTTTCCCGTTCGGCCTGCTTCTGTTTGGAGATCTGTTCCAGCTGGGATTCGGTCGATTTCGTTCCGTGATATTCCTTGAAGACCCGGTTGAGGTTCACGATGCCGACTTTTCGGAGAACCGGAACCTCAACCGCCGAAACCCGCACCGTTCCAGCCGGAAAGAGAAGCGTTCCGAAAACCGCCGCAAGAAAGGAAAAGCGAATCAGAGTTCTCATGGGAATATTCCTTCGGATGAGTTAGAAGCTTCGACTGGCGGAGAAGTGGATCCGGCCGCTCTGTTTCTCATCAGCGTCCGGGTTGATGGGCCAACCGTAATCCAGCTTGACCGGGCCGAATGGCGTCTTGACCCGAACGCCCGCGCCCACGCCCGACTTGAACCCGCCCTGGAAAAAATCATCGATGTCCGCCCAAACGTTGCCGGCATCATAGAACGCAGCCGCTTTCAGGAATTCCACCACCGGAACCGTGTACTCCGCATTAAACACCGCCAGTGCCTCGCCTCCGACCGGATCCCGGGTCACCGAATCCTTGGGACCCACGCGGCGTTCTTTGTAGCCGCGGATCGTGTCCGCGCCGCCGGCGAAGAACCGCTCGAAGATCGGGACGCTGGTGGAATCCGCCGTCTCGTCCGTCACGCCCAGCGTGGCGTGAAACTCCAGAACCTGCTCCTTCTTGAACGGTTCGAAGAAGACGGCCCCGGCCCCGGTCCATTTCCAGAAATCCTTGTCGCCGCCCAACCCGGTGCCCGCCAGCTCCACGCCGTTGTCCAGCAAATAGCCGCTCTTCGGATTGAAGACGTTGTCGCGCGTGTCCCGAATATAGGAGAAACGCGCCGAGGAAATGACGGTGCTCCCCAGCTCCGCCCGCAGCGCGGCGGAAGCGTCGCTGGAAACGTCGCTCACCTCGGTGTTCTCCAGCCGGTACATGAAACCGATCTTGTCATAATCGGTCATGGCGTGCCCCAGGCGCAGGTCGCCTCCCCGCCGCTTCAGCTCGAAGCTGTAGCCTTCGCCGGGGGTGCGGATCGTGTTGTACAGGTCGAATCC
>CAZKNC010000094.1:0-5839 GCA_964553935.1 uncultured Planctomycetia bacterium
AAGTTTCTCTCACGCTCGACAACTCCGAAAAGAAGCTTCCCATCGACTATTCCGAGGTCACGATCGCCCGCCGTCTTTTTCGGACCGGTGAAAGCGAGTACCTCCTCAACGGCTCCGTGGTCCGCCTGAAGGACGTGACCGAACTGCTGATGGGGACCGGCATCGGCACCTCCGCTTACTCCCTTTTCGAGCAGGGCCGCATCGAGCAGATCATCAGTGCTCGTCCGGAAGAGCGCCGCGTTGTTTTCGAAGAGGCGGCCGGCATCACCAAATACAAATCTCAGAAACGGGAAGCGATGCGCCGGCTGGAGGAGACCGAAGACAATCTCGCCCGGGTCAGCGACGTGGTGGCGGAGGTCAGGCGTCAGATCCAGGCGCTGGAGCGGCAGGTCCGGCGGGCCAAGCAGTATCAGGAACAGATGGAAGAGCTTAAAACGCTTGAAACGCGGAGCGCCCGCCGGGAGCTGGCCAAACTGAAAGGCCTCTCCGAGGAGAAGGAAGGCATCCTGGGGGAATGCCGTCTCCGCGCCGAGGGACTGGAATCGCAGGCGCAGGGATGGGAACAGCGGGTGGCTGAAGCGCGGGAGAAAGTCTCTGGGGCCGAAGAATCTTTCGGGCGGGCCCGGGAAGGATGGTTGGCGCTGATTCATCGGCAGGAAAACGCGCGCGGCAATTTGGAAATGACGCGGGAACGGATCGCCGAAGGACAAGCCGGAAGCGTCCGTCTGCGGCAGGAGATTGCTTCGGCCGAGGCCCAGGTCGCTCAGCTGGAAGCCCAGCATCGGGATCTTTCGGAAACGGTGGCCTATCAGGAGCGGGAGCGGCGGGAGAAAGAGGAAAAGATTTCTCAGTGCTGCAGTCGGCTGGAAGAATGCGCTCGCGTGGTGAAAGAAGCGCAGCTCTCCATCGTGCAGGCGAGAGAGCGGCTGCTGGAGGTGACCGGTTCTCAGGTTCAGGTCAAGAACACGCTGAACCGGGTCCGGCAGGAAGCCGCCCGTTTGGAAGCCCGGGCCGGCCGGCTTCAATTGGAATCGACGAAGGTCACCGCGGAACAGGCCGAAGCTGAAAACCAGGTCCGCATTTTCGAAGAAAATCTACAGCAGACGCGGGTTCTGCTGGAAGGATTGGAAAAAGAGAGCGTTCAGGCACAGGAAAACCTTTCTGCCACCGAAAGGGAACTGTCCGCCGCCCGGCAGGAAGTTTCCTCTCTGGAACAAGAACTGGCCCGGGTCGGCTCTCAATGGGAGCTGCTCAAAGGTTTGCTGGCCAGCCACGAGGGCTATTCCAGCGGCGTCAAATCCTTGCTGACGGCGCTGGATTCCGGCGCCGTGGATCGGGCCGGGGTGGTCGGCGTGCTGGCGGAGCTCATTCAAGTGGAACGGGCCGATCAAGCGGCGGTCGACGCCGCGTTGGGTCCCTGGGCCGAATCGATCGTGGTGGAAAATGTCGAGGTGGCCGATCGGTGCCGGCGGTTTTTGGAAGAAAGCAAATCCGGCCGGGTCCTCTTTCTTCTTCTGGATCGGGTTCCGGCTCAGACCTCCGGCAGAAGTCCTGAGCAGGAGAGCGCGGCGGCGATTCGCCTGATCGACAGGATCGGCATCACCCCGCACTTGAGTTCTCTATTGGAACTTTTGTTGGCGGATACCTGGCTGGTTCCGAACTGGGATTCCGCTTCGGCGCTCCGGCTGGAAGGCGGCCGGCGGTTTGTGACTCCGGAGGGAGAACTCTGGACGGCTGAAAGCGCTTTGCTGGGCTCGGCTCCGGCTGAAGAGGGATTGATCGTCGGGCGAATGAGCCGGTTTCAGTCGCTGGAGATTTCCGTCGGCCATTGCGAGAGCCGGCTGGAGCAGGCGCGGGAAAAAGCCCGTTCTCTTCAAGGCCAGCGGGAATCCCAGGTGCAGACGTCGGCGCAGCTGGAAGGAGCCGTGCGGGAAAGAGCCGAAGAAACTCATCGGCTGGAAACCGGCTGTGCCAACGCGAAATCCTCCCTGGAAAAACTTCGCCAAGAGCAGCAGCTTCTCCGAACGGAAGGAAGTGAAGTCGAAGAGGAGCTCGCCGGTATCCGCTTAGAAGTCGATCGCTGGGAAAAAGAGCTGGCGGGCTGGGAACAGGAGTTAGAAACGCAGCAGGCGGCCATTCATCAGGCGCAGGATACGACGGCCCAGACCGGCCGGATGCGGGAAGAAATTTCGGTGGAATTGGCGACAGCCCGCTCGGAACTGGCTTCGTTTGACGAAGTCGTCGAGAGCCGGCGGGCTTCTCTGCAGGTCTTGGGGCAATCGATCGAAAACGCCCGGCTTCAATCCTCCACTCGCCAGGAGGAACTCACGCGCCAGGAGCAGCGGCAGAAGGAATGGGAAGCCGTTTGCCAGGAGCTGGAGCAGGCCTTGTCCCGGATGGAAGGGGAACAGGCGCAAGCCCAGATTCAGGTCGACCAGGCCGATCGGTTCAAATCGGAGGTTTCCGGCGCGGCTCAGGAAGAGGAAAAACAATTCCGAGTAATTCGCCGGCAATTGGACGAGCTTCAATCCCAGCTGCACGGCCAGGAAATGGAGCGGGCTCAAGTGGCGTTCCAGCAGGAACAGATCGTCACCCGTCTTCGGCAGGTCTATGCCATTGAATTAAGTCAAGAGACAGGAGAAGGGAATCAGGAGGGAGAGGCCGGGAGTCCGGAACCCCGGCTTTCGGAGGAGGAGCAGCGCTCACGGATCGAAGAATTGTCGCACAAACTGCAGCGGATGGGCCCGGTGAACCTGGCCTCCATCGACGAGGAGCGGGAACTGCAGAACCGCCACGAATATCTGACGACCCAGCAGGCGGATCTGCTGAAAGCTAAAGAAGACCTGCACGAAGCGATTCTCAAGATCAACCGGACGACCCGGGCGATGTTCCGGGAAACGTTCCAGGCGATCCAGAAGGAGTTCCAGGTGGCTTACCGCCAGCTGTTCGGCGGCGGCGAGGCCCGGCTGGTTCTGATGGACGAAGAAGATGTGCTGGAAAGCGGTATTGAGATCATCGCCCGTCCGCCCGGGAAAGCGCTGCAGCCGATTTCACTGCTGTCCGGAGGTGAGAAGGCGCTGACGACGATCGCGCTGCTGTTCGCGATCTTCCGGATCAAGCCCAGCCCCTTCTGCCTGCTGGACGAGATTGACGCTCCGTTGGATGAACTCAACGTGGACCGGTTCACGCGCGCACTGCGGGAATTCCTGCGGGACTCCCAGTTCATCATCATCACGCACAACAAGAAGACCATGAGTATGGCCGACATCATGTACGGGATCACCATGCAGGAGATGGGGGTCTCGAAGATCGTGTCGGTGAAGTTTAAGGGCGCTTCAAGTCCCGAAGCGCCAGTCCTCCAACCAGCGCCATAAGCCCCCAGGCGAGCCACCAGGGAACGACGGCCCGCACCGTCTGCCGCTGTTCTCGGGCGGCCGGGTTGTAAAAGACGTAGGCCAATTCCGTTTCTCCCAGCGGACGCAGGTGGAACTCCAACACGGCCTCCTGCGCGGAAGGACGCAAAAGACCGGTGGGATCTTTCAGCCAGACGATCACGCGCGCCGGCCGGATCTGATCGGCCAGGGGCCGGTCGGCCATTTCCCTCAGCATCTGGTTGGTGGTAGCTCTCCCGGTCAGAACGCTGAGCATCCCCCCCAGGTAGTGGATGTTGCTGTAGATCAATTCCTCGGGGCGGGTCTGCTTCTGAACGATTTCGGCCAGTTCTCCGATCAGTTTGGATTGATAAAGAGGGTGGGCGGTCCCTCGCGGAATCGCGGGAACCCGCCCCGATAAAACCGTCAGCGTCGTGTCGCCCCAGGCCAGCCGCCGCTTCTGGGCTGAAACATGAACACTCGGGGAGGCCAACAAAAGAAGGACCAGCCCCGTTCCGAGAACCCCCCGCAGGCGCGTCTTCTGCCAGAGGGAATCCAAGCCGATTCCCCCCAGCATGAGCAAAGGGAAGAGCCCCTGTGTGGCCAGAAAGCGAGCGGGGTAGCTGATCCCCATCGGCAGGAATCCGATCGCTAGAGCCGCCCAAAAACGGGAGATCCCTTTTTCTTTCCAAGCGGTTCGGATTCCCGCCAGACCCAGCAGGACCGGCAGCAGCGGAGTTTCCAGCAGCTGATCTTCTCCCCGCGGCTGAAGCTGAATGAGTGCCAGATGCTTCCCTTGGAACAGGAGCCAGGGACCGGCCACGGCGAGCCCGATTCCAAGCGCTTTCCAAGCGTTCGTTCGATGAGCGGGGCTGAACAGCCCGAAGAGCCCAACGGCCAGCGCCAGCAGCCACGGTAAACCGGCATGCGTCCAAAAAGCCAGCGCGAGAAACAGACCGGCCGCCAGCCAACGGCCTCGATCCAGCGCGGCCGCGATTCCGACGGCAGCCATGAGCACGAACGTTGCCGGCACGAAATTGATGCAGCCCAGAAAGAAACTGTAGGGGGTCGCCAGCAGCAGAAGCGTCAGAGCCGCCCGCCGTTCGTTTGAAACCCGGCGCAGAACCCTCCAGACGATGAACAGCAGAAGCGGAAAACTCAGCCAGGTCCAAAATCGGGCCAGCAGGATGGGCGGGACACCCGCGAGGCGCGCCGGCAGGAACAACAGATGGAAGAGCGGTGGGTACAGATGAGGCCGACCCTGCGGGGCCGCTTCCCAGAAAGCTCGGCCGACCGGTCCGCCGGCTTCCCGAAAACCTTCGATGACGGAGAGGTGATAGTAGCTGTCGACAAAATAGGGATAAACCGGCCAATGGACCGCGGAAAAAAGGGCGACCGAGAAGAGGATCAGCCACCCGGCACAGTTCCAACGCTGTTCGAGAGTCATCCTAGGCGATCACGACGCGGTTTCGTCCCAGGCGTTTGGCTTCGTACAGAGCTTTGTCCGCTTTTTCGACCAGATCCTTCCAGCCGGAAGCGTCCTGCGGGAAGGTCGCCACGCCGATGGAGATCGTCAAGGGCAGGTGCGCGGGATCCATCGCCAGCCGGATCCGTTCCCCGAGTTTGAGCGCGTTGAGTTTGGAGGTGTTGGGCAGGATCAGCGCGAACTCTTCTCCGCCGAATCGGCAGACGTAATCTCCGGAACGGGCTGTTTCTTTCAGCAGATTCGCCACGGCGCTCAAGGCTTGGTCTCCTCCCAGATGACCCACTTCGTCATTGTACGCTTTGAAATGGTCCAAGTCCGCCAACAGAAGAGAGACCGGCTGGCGGTTCTGCTCTGATTCCGTGACGGCCTCCATCAATCGGCGCTGAAAAGCGCCGCGGTTCCACAGCTGAGTGAGCGAATCCAGATCGGCCTGCTGGAGGGCCCCCTCATACGTCTTGGCGTTTTCAATGGCCAGTCCCGCGTGGGCCGCCAGCAGCGCCAGCAGGCGGAACGACTCGCGGGGGATGGCTTTCTGGGTGATCCGGTTATCGGCGAAGATGATTCCCACCACGCTGCCGTCTCGTCCTTTGAGCGGGACGAGGACACAGCTGGTGGTGTGGAGAACCCGCAAGACCGGATCCTGCTCGGCCTGCACCTGCGCCTCGGGGCTGATGACTTCGATCGGGGTCCCTTCCAGCGCGGTCAGAGCCAGCACTCCGCCCGCGCGCTGCGTCAAGGGCACCTTGAGCCCCGTAACCGTCCGATGAAAGGGAGAGGAACGGAGCGCGTCGTTGGACCGGTAATTGGCGATCAAATCCTGAAGACCCATGTTGCGGCTCTGGATTCCTTCCCAGATGGTCTGAGCTTCCTCTCCGGTTTCCGGACCGATTCCCATCCGGCCGATCATCTGCTTCTGGCTTTTATCCACCAAGAAGATGGCCGCCCGGTTGAATCCCAGGCCGGCGTGCGCGGTGACGCCGGT
>CAZKNC010000095.1:0-5813 GCA_964553935.1 uncultured Planctomycetia bacterium
TACCTTCTGGAAAAAACCCAGTTTATACTGGTCTCCGAGCGTTCCGGAATCTTGCCCGACACGGTCCGCTTCCAATCGCTGTTGGAGGATTTCATCCGCCGCGTTCGCCGGCAGAACGCAACGCCGGTGCTGGTGCTTCAGGTGCTGGAACCGAGCGGTTTGCCCACGGTGTTGGAGCTGGAGCAGAAACTAAGCGGCGCATCACTCGATCGCAAGGACCTGCTGGAGCAATGGCTCCGGGAAGCGCTGGCGGCTGATGGTCGGCTGGACGTGGACCCGGTGACGAAACTGCGGCTTTATCAAACGCAGATTCTTCTGGAAGTAGTTCGCCGGGTGGGGCGAGAGCAACAGGTGCAGGTGATCGACCCTTTATCGGTTTTTCGGAGTTCTCCCGAGCGCGCTCTGTTGTTCTGTGATGTGGTTCACCTGACCGATCGCGGGAATCAGCTGCTGGCCGAGCAGGTGGCCGATCAGATGGAGGGAATGAAGTGAAGAAATTTCTAGATGGGCTTCGAGGCCGCGTATCGGTCGCCGGGAGCCTGTTCCGTTTCATGTGGGAACAGAAGATGTGGTGGCTGATTCCGATGGTGGCGGTGCTGCTGCTGATCGGCACGCTGTTGTTTCTGGCAGCCGCCACGCCGCTGGGGCCGTTCATCTACACGCTGATTTAGGAAGCGGCGAATGAACTTGCTCCAGAAATTCGGCAGCCGGCTTCGCGTGGGCGGGAATCTGCTCCATTTCATGTGGCAGCAGAAGATGTGGTGGATGATCCCGATGACCGCGCTGCTGCTGTTTCTGGGTTTCTTTCTCTTCGTCGGCCTGCAGACTCCTCTGGGTCCGGCCATCTATGCCCTCTTCTGAAGTCACCGGGAAGGTCCGCGCTTTTTACGAAGAAAACCCTTTCCCCAATTACGACGAGATCGATTCGGCATACCGTTTAATCCAAAAAGCGGAAGCCGGTTTTTTCGCCCGAATGTTGAACCGAGAAATTCCGGTGGGGGCACGAGTTTTGGAAGTCGGCTGCGGGACCGGGCAGTTGAGCAACTATCTGGGGTTGACCGAAGGGCGGCGGGTGATCGGTGCGGATTTTTGTTTTAACTCGCTGCGGTTGGGTGAAAAGTTCCGAGCTCGCAATGAAATCCCCAACGCCGCTTTCTTTCAGATGAATCTTTTTCACCCTCCGTTCCAGGCCGGCTCTTTCGATGCGGTGATTTGCAGCGGGGTCCTTCATCATACGGCCGATCCCGAAGGAGGTTTCCAGTCGGTCGTGCGATTGGCAAAAACCGGAGCGCTGGTGGTGATCGGTCTTTACAACCGGTTGGGAAGAATTCCCAACGATGTGCGGGCCGCGCTGTTCCGCGTATCAGGCGGCCGAATGCGCTGGTTGGATGCCCGGTTGCGGGACCCTCGCGTTGGGGAAGAGAAGCGCCGGGTCTGGTTCAAGGACCAATACGAACACCCGCATGAAAGTCGCCACACGATGGATGAAGTATTGGGTTGGTTTGATCGGGCCGGGATAGAATTTTTAAACAGCGTGCCGGCTCCGCGGCTGTTTCAATCGTTTTCGCCGGATGGGCGGCTTTTTAGCGAAACGTCCGCTGGGAATCGCCTGGAACGCTGGATGGTCCAGACCGGCATGATGCTGGCTGGAGGCAAGGAAGGCGGATTTTTCATTATGGTTGGAAGGAAGAAAAACTCATGAAGCGGGAACGAGTACCGTTTTTGGATTTGACGCGGCAAACCCGGGCTTTGGGGCCTGCGCTGCAGCGCTCGCTGAAGCAGGTCCTGGCGCGGGGAGAATTCATTCTCGGGTCGGAAGTGGACCGGTTCGAGCGGGAATTCGCCCGTTTCGCGGGAACCCGGTTCGCCGTCGGTGTGGCGTCCGGCACGGACGCGCTGGTACTTTCACTGCAGGCGCTGGGCGTGGGGCCCGGAGACCGGGTCGCGACAGTTTCCTTCACTTTTCTGGCGACCGCGGACGCGATCCTGCACGTCGGGGCGACGCCGTTGTTCGTGGACATCGATCCGGCGACCTTCACGATGGACCCGCAGGATTTGGAAAGCCGCTTGAAGCGCCTCTCTCCGTTCGGAAGAAAAAAAGTGAAGGCGGTCATTCCGGTTCATTTGTACGGACACCCTTGCGATATGACCTCGATTCGGAAGATCGCCCGGAAATACCGGCTGGCTATCGTGGAAGACGCGGCTCAGGCCGCAGGTGCCCGCTGGAAGGGCCGGCCGGTCGGTTCTCTCGGGGAGCTGGGCTGTTTCAGTTTCTTTCCGACCAAGAATTTGGGCGGGTTCGGAGACGGGGGAATGGTGACGACGGATTCCCCGGCTCTGGCCGAACGCCTGCGCTCATTGCGCGTGCACGGCCGGCAGGGAGAAATTCAAACGGCATTGGGCCGGAACAGCCGGTTGGATGAGCTGCAGGCGGCTTTGCTGAGGGTGAAACTGCGGCATCTGCCGGAGTGGGTCCGCCGCCGGCGAAGATGGGCGGCCGCCTACCGGAAACGGTTGGCCGGTCTATCGGATGCGATCTGCCCGGTCGAGGCGGCCGGCGCGGATTCTTCGTGCAATCTCTTCGTCATCCGAAGCGGACGCCGCGAGAAGATTCGCCGGGCATTGGCAAAGGAAGGGATCGGTTCCCGCGTTTATTACACGACTCCGCTTCACCGGCAGCCGCTTCATCGGGGGCGGCCCGTCCATCCGCCTTTAAGAGAAACCGAAAAGGCCTGCCGTGAAGTATTGGCGCTGCCGATCTTTCCGGAACTTCGGCCTGCGGAATTCGAGCGGGTTTGTAAAGCGGTCGCCGGGGTTTAGCTTAGAGGAAACTGCTTTCGGGCCAGCCCAACGACATATTCTCCGATCGCCAACGAAGCGGTGGCGGCCGGAGAAGGGGCGTTGCAGACGTGCAGCGAGCGCCCCTGTTGAAGGATGTAGAAATCGTCCAGCAGTTTTCCGCCGGCGTCCACCGCCTGCGCCCGGACGCCGGACCCCGAAGGGATCAAGTCCTTCGACTCCAGCTCGGGCACCAGCCGTTTCGCGCTTCGCACGAATTCCTGCTTGACCCACGATCGGACCATTTCATCGAGGCCGGTTTTCCAGTGTCGGCCCGCCATCTTCCAAAAGCCAGGAAAGCGAAGCATCTGCGCTAAGTCGGAGAAGCTGACGTCCTGTTTCCGGTAGCCCTCCCGTTTGAATGCCAGCACCGCGTTGGGCCCGACCTCGACGCGCCCATCGATGCGGGGAGAGAGGTGGACGCCCAGGAACGGGAAGCGGGGATCCGGCACCGGATAGAGGAGTCCATGGACCAGGTTCCTTCGTTCCGGAATCAGCTCGTAATATTCGCCGCGGAACGGAATGATCTGAAGTGAGGCGGCCCCCTTTTTTTCGGCGGCCAGCCGGTCGGCGTGAAGTCCGGCGCAATTGACCAGGTCGCGGGCGGAAATCTCTCCGCGGGAGGTGACGACCCGCACCCCCGCGGCCTCTTCGATGCGAAGGACCCGTGTTCCGGTCCGCAGATCGACGCCTCGCCGGCCGAGCAGGGCCGCGGCGGTCTCGGCGATCCTCCGGTAATCGGTGATCCAAACGTTCGGGACGTGAAGCGCCTGGATCCCAGCGGCGTGGGGCTCGATCTCCCTCAGCTGTTCCGGTCCCATCAGGGCCAACCCTTCCACACCGTTGGCTTGCCCGCGCCGATGCAGCTCCTGGAGGCGGGGAAGCTCCTCGGAATTCAACGCGACGATCACCTTGCCGCATTTTTTCAGCGGCAGGCCGTGCGTCCGGCAAAAGGCTTCCAGCGCGCGGCCCCCCCGGACGCAGAGGGAGGCCTTCAAACTGCCCGGCGCGTAATAGACGCCGGAATGGATCACTCCGCTGTTGTGCCCGGTCTGATGGAAAGCGACACGGTCCTCCTTTTCCAGGAGGACGATCCGGAGAGAAGGGAGCTGTTCCGTGAAGGAAAGGGCCGTCGCCAGCCCGACAATCCCCCCTCCGATGATGGCCACGTCGCAATCGTAAGTCGGCATGCTGGGAGAGAATCTCTATCATATAATAAGAGAATTCATTCCATGCGAATTCTCATCACCGGCGGCGCCGGCTTTATCGGCTCGCATCTTTGCGAGCGCTTCATCGAAGAGGGGCACCACCTCCTCTGCGTGGACAACTTTCTCACCGGAAAAGAATCCAATCTGAAACTGCTTTCGGGACGCCCCTCCTTTACGCTGATCCGCCACGACATCAGCCGTCCTTTGGAGCTCCCGGAGCCGGTCGAGTTCGTCCTGCACTTCGCTTCTCCGGCCAGCCCTCCCGATTACCTGAAATATCCGATCCAGACCATGAAGGTGGGTTCGCTGGGAACGTTGAACGCGCTGGGGATTGCCAAGGCCCATCGGGCGAAGTTCCTGCTGGCCTCCACGTCGGAAGTATACGGAGACCCGCAAGTCCATCCTCAGCCCGAGAGCTATTGGGGCCACGTGAATCCGGTCGGACCGCGCGGTGTTTACGACGAGGCCAAGCGCTTCTCGGAAGCCCTGACGATGGCCTATCACCGGGAACATGGGGTGGACACCAAGATCGTGAGGATCTTCAACACCTACGGGCCGCGGATGAGGGAAGAGGACGGCCGCGCGATCCCAAACTTCATCATGCAGGCGCTGTTGGGCAAACCGATCACCGTCTACGGCGACGGATCGCAGACCCGCTCTTTTTGCTACATCTCCGATTTGGTGGAGGGGATCAGCCGGCTGATGCAAAGCGGCCTTCATGATCCGGTCAACATCGGAAACGCGACCGAAATGACCCTGCTGCAGCTGGCCCAGGCCATCCTTCGCCTGACCGGCTCCTCCAGCCGGATCGAATTCAAGAAATTGCCCACCGATGACCCCAAAGCCCGCTGCCCGGACACCCGCCAGGCCCGCCAGGCCCTGGGCTGGGAACCCCAGGTCCCCCTCGAAGAGGGGCTGCAAAAGACCCTCGCCTATTTCCGGCAAATCTTGATTGACAGCGGCCGCGAAATCCGGTAATGTTCACAGAATGAACATTGACCGCGATCAGCTGTTAACCTCACGTTAAGACTGGAGTTACGCCCTGTGAAGCCGGATGAATTTCGCGACATGCAGATCCTGCACGAGGTCCAGCAGAACCCCAGCATCACCCAGCGGGATCTCGGAAAGAAAATCGGTTTAGCCCTCGGACTGACCAACCTTCGACTCCACCGTCTTTGCACCGAAGGGTGCATCAACATCGTTGAAGCTTCCAAAAATCGGATTTCCTATGTGGTGACGCCCAAGGGGGGGCAGGAGAAAGAACGCCTGATTGCCGAGTATTTCGACGCTTCCATGGGCTATTACCGGGATGTCCGGCAATTTCTCAAACAGCGCTTGCTGGTCCTGGCCGAACAGCAGGTCCGGCGGATCCTGCTCTATGGAACGGGAGAGATTGCCGAGGCCGCCTATCTGACCATTCAAGAGGTGGGATTGGACCTGGTGGCGGTCGTCGGCGAGGCAAGCCAGCGCCAGAGTTTCTTCAATCTGCCGATCCGAGACATCAGCGATCTCGAAACCCTTGAGTTCGACCGGGTGATTATCGCGGCGTTTGAATCGGGAGCCCCGAACGGGCATCAGGGGCTGTCCCGGATCCCGAAAGAAAAAGTGATCCGTCTTCCGGAGAATCCGACCTCGCTGCCCCGGCCTTCGCTGAGGGGCTGGTTCTCGAGCGCTTCCGCCGTTTCCTGGGCAGCCCGGCCGCCAGCTACCGACGTCGTCATTCTGTGCGGCGGCCAGGGGACGCGGCTGAGGGAGTAGACGGAATTT
>CAZKNC010000096.1:0-5812 GCA_964553935.1 uncultured Planctomycetia bacterium
GCCGTCCTCGGCCCAAATTCTGGGCGCTGGGAGGATCCCTTCCGCCCGGTGTTCCGGACGATTTTTACCGCCGACTGATCAACCTCTTGGAGCGGACCGGCGCTCAATGTGTGCTGGATACCGATGACGAAGCCCTCACCCAGGGCTTGGATGCCACCCCGTTTATGATCAAACCGAACGAGCATGAGTTTGAGCGTTTAACCGGAGTCCATCCCGCCAGCGACCGGGCCATCGTGCGGGCGGGGCGGAGGGTGGTGGAGAAGGGCATCCAAGTTGTTTTGGTGACGCTCGGTCCCCGCGGGGCCGTGGTCGTGACGGGGGACGACATTTTCCGGGTCACGACGCCGCGGGTTCAAGTGAAAAGCAAAGTAGGGGCTGGGGACTCCACGATCGCCGGCACGCTGGTGTCCTTGGAGCGCGGCAAGGCCCTCCGCGAAGCGGTCCGGTACGGAATCGCCGCCGGAACGGCCGCGGTTCTCACCGAGGGAACCCGGCTCTGTGAACGCCGCCAGGTCGAACGGATCCTGCCGCGTATTAAAATCGAATCGATCCCTTAACCCAGGAGGTCCTCATGCGCCGCTGGATCGGAATTTTAACCGCGGCCGTTCTTTTTTCGAATGCCCCGGCGGCTTGGGCCGTCTCTTACGAAATCGATCCCGCTCACAGCTCGGTGGAGTTCAGGATCCGCCACCTGCTTTCCCATGTGAAGGGTTCTTTCAATGAATTCGCCGGATCGTTCGACTATGAGCCGGGCAAGCCGGAAACCTGGAAAGCCGAAGCAGTGATTCAAACCGCCAGCATCGATACGCGGGTTGAGAAAAGAGACGCCCACTTACGGTCCAAAGATTTCTTCGAGGCCGAAACGTATCCTACGGTTACTTTCCGGGGCGCGAAGATCACACATGTAATGGAAAAAGGAGCCCACCTGGAAGGGCTCTTGACCCTGCATGGGGTGACCAAACCGGTCGTGCTGGATGTGGAGATCCACGGAATCGCCAGGGACATGCAGGGAAAGTCGCGGGCGGGTTTCACGGCCACGACGACCCTAGACCGGAAAGATTTCGGCATCACCTGGAACAAGCTGGGGGAAGCGGGCCAGCTTCTGGGCGATTCGGTGCAGATTGCCATTGAGATTGAAGGAGTTGAGAAACAACCCTGAGGCCCTAAAAGCACTCCCGCAGGTGATTTTGAACTGCTTGGCTGGCTTCCGATTCCGGCGGCAGCTGTTCCAGGGCTTCCATCAGGTAAGAGCGCCCTTTTTCCGTGTTTTTTAGTCGGCAATAAGCCAGGCCAACCGTATCGAGAAGATCCGCTGGGCGCCGGTTGAGACGCCGAAGGGTTTCCTCACCGATTTGGACGGCTCGGCGGTAATCCCCCTCTTCCAGATAGGTCCACGCCAGATTGTTCGCATAAACCGGGTGGGAGGGCATTTCTTTTAAGAGCGCTTGATACAGCGACTGCGCTTTTTCCCGCTGGCCCAGCCGAAGCGACACGTTGGCTAGATTGAATCGCAGGGAACGGTTGGCTGGATCCCCCCGCAGAGCCTCCTCGTAACGCCGCTGAGCCGGAGCCCAGCGGCGATTTCTTTCCAGAAGGAATGCCAAATCAGCGGTTTGCACGGGAGTCAATTCCCAATCGACTTTTTCGGGAGGGCAGACGACCAGCAGCCAGCCGCCCGCGCCGCTCCAGCGTTTTTGAAAGCTGGAGTAGGGAATCGCGCGCGTTTTGGGCTGTCCGGTATTGGCGTAGACCACGCCTTCACGGTCGTTGAATCCTCTGGCCACGATGAAATGATAGAAAGGCAGACCCAGCGGTCCGACTTTCAGCATGACAATGGGAGGGATTCCTTTGCGGAGCCATTTCTTCAGCTGCAGCAGATCTCCGTCGTGGTGAGTCTGGGTCCAAAATCCTTCTGTCCGGGCGTAACGGGCTAAATCGAAGTTCATCACACCCCGCTCGCCGCGCCCTACCAAGGCCCGTCCGATTTCATCCGCGTCCGCGGTGCGGCCCCACCTTTGAAAGACGGAAGCAAGGGCGGCAGGACCGCACCAGTACCGTTGTTGAGAAATGGGTAGTGCCTCTTCCAGATAATGCACGGCTCCGCCGGGAGGTGGGGAAGCGCTCATGGCGTGCCCCGGCAAAGAAGCGCAGCCCCCTACCAGCAAGAGGCAGAGCCACCAAAAAACTCCGACTTTAGTCCTTATCGATCACCACCACTTTATCGTCGGCGTCCACAAGCCATATAAGGATCACCACCAAAATGGCGATGACCAGCAAAGCGATGATCACCCCCAGCACCCCGGCGGATCGAACCGTTTCGGCTTTCTGGGCGACATCCGCCAGCTGAGCATCGTCCAGCCGGGCCAGCTTTTCCCGGAGTTTTTCCTGGGTCAGGCCGTAGCTGCGAAGATGGACCTGAGCTTCAGGCCGCGACAGCCCCTCGAGGATTCGCTCGATTTGAGCCGTCCGCTCGCTGGCCGCTTGAAAAGCCGGCTTCGATTCCGATGGGAATGCGAATGCTCTGCCGGGCGCGGCACTCAGCAGAAGCGTCCATGCCGCCAGGCACCCAGCCCGCTTCGGATTCACGAACCATTTAAGCGTCATTGTTGGCCTCCTTCCTGTTCTCTAAGGGAGGATAGCAGGCGGAAATGAAGAGCCGATGAATTCCGGATGAAGAAATTGTCATCAAAACTGGTGATTTTCGGATGACAATATCGTCATGACTTCCCGGGAAGATCCGCTGATCCAGCATCCCACTGGGTTCACCCCGGCGGTTAAGGGAGTGCTGATTTTTACGTTTTTGGAACTGGGGGCGGCCGGCACGTGGGCTGTCTCGCGCGGAAACGGCGAGTACCTGTTGTTCCTCGCTACGCTGATTCCGGCGATTGCCCTGCTGGGATTGATGCATCGGCGGATTCGGTTCAGCGCGGCTTTGCTGGGTTGTTTGAGTTTTCTCCTATTTCTCCACATCACCGGCGGGCTCCTAGAACTTCCCAGGGGTTTTCAAACGGATGGGCAGAGGGTGCTTTACAACTGGTGGCTCCTTAAGCCGCACCTGAAGTACGATCATTTTGTGCATGCCGTGGGAAGCGGTACGGCGACCTGGTTTTGCTGGCAGCTGATGCAGAGAGCCGTTGCCAGCCGGACCGGCTGGGCTTTCCGGGATCTGCGCCCGACCGGAGAGCTGTTGTTTTTTTGCATTCTCTCCGGAATCGGCCTGGGAGCTTTAAATGAAGTCCTCGAGTTCTATGCCACCCGGATTGTTCCGGATACCAACGTCGGAGGGTACGTGAACAACGCCGTGGATCTGGTTGCCAATGCGGTAGGGAGCCTGGGCGCGGCGGCAGCGATTTGGGTTTATTACCGCGTGAAACGATGAACAACTTGTCACCCAAAATTCATCCGAATGCCATCCGCGCCCGCTACGCTTTAAGAAGAGGGCAAAATCATGCGCGCTTACTTATCGAACCCATGGATCAGACGACTTCGGAAGATTCCGCCGCGCATCCTGGCGAGGATTCTGGGCGGCGGACTGCTGGCGCTTCCTTTTCTTGCGGCGGCCTGGCTGCTCAGCCGATGGAAAATCCAGAGCTGGAGCCGTCCCGCCTCGGCAGAGCGATTTCTTCGGCGGCACCGTTGGGCGTTCAGTGACCTCGACCTTTCCGCGCTGCGCGTAGAATCGCTTGCCGGAGGAATCAGCAACGCCAGCTTCCTCTGGCGCTGTAAAACTTTCTCCGGAGCGCCGGTGTCCTATCTGGCCAAAATCTTTCTGCCGATCGGATCGATTTGGGCCTGTCTCCTCCCAGTTTTAGGGCCTTTTCCGAAAATTCAAGCGATCAGCCGGCGGGCCCGTCTGGCGGCCGATGTCTCAAGCCGAAACCGGCTGATCAGCAACGGAATTCCGGTGCCTGATTTGCTTGTGGCCGATTGGGCGGAGTGTGTAGCCGTCAGCCGGTATCTTCATGGAGAGCCGGTGACGGAAATCCTTTGCCGAGCCGAGGAACGGGACTTTTTGACCGAAGAGGACAAAACCATTCTTTGGAAATGCGGGGCGCTTCTGGGCCAGATCCATGAAACCGGCTTGTCGGTACTCGACGCTCAGCCGGCCAATTGTTTCTGGGTTCCGGACGAGGATCGGGTGTATGTGCTGGATTTAGAATACGCGACCGATTCCAACGCGCGGGCTTGGGATTTCGATTTCTTTTTGGGATTTATCGCCGCTCAGCTTTCCGGCGAACTCTGCGCGGAAGCTCAAGAAGCGGTCCGGAACGGATACCTGGCGATGGTTGAATCAAAGGCCCTTACGTTTCTGCCGAATGGTCGGGATCTGGAAGGCTTCCTTCCGGTGTTTCAGATGATTCTGGACCTGCGGTCTCTCGCTCCGGAGGTTTTAGTCGGATGTCGCCGGCCGCTGACTCAAGAGCCGGCGGTCGGCCTGGGCGGCGCACCACCGCGATCCTGAGTTCCGCCAGCACCGGCAGGTGATCGGAAGCAACCTGATCCAGCTCCGCGTGAGGGACATCGACCCGCAGAACCTCCAAGCCGGGACCGAGAAAGAGGTGATCCAACCGTGCAAGCGGATAACGCCCGTATAAAGTTCTGCGGGGCACGTGACCTTTGAGCGAGAGCTGAGCGTCCCGGAACTTTTCGCAGATCATTTCGTAGACGATGGAGCCAGGTCCCGCGTTGAAATCCCCGCAAACGACCATGGGGCCGAGCGCTTCGGGATGGTCCACCCAGCCCAGACCGAGTAAAGCCTCCGTTTGAATCAAACGTTCCGCAGGCCAAAGGCTTAAATGCGTGTTGATGAGGTGAAGGCCGGCTCCATGGACGTCCAGCTCCACCCAAAGCGCTCCGCGCGGTTCGCCTATCGGCGGGCGGGAGCGCCGCCCTTTCAGCCGGGGCAGGCCTGCGGCTCGAATCAGCCGCATCGGAAATCGGCTCAGGATGGCGTTGCCGTACTGTTCATCCGCGAGCCGGAATGAAGCGTGGAAGTGGAACGTCATCCGAAGTTTGTTGGCGATTTGATCGGCCTGATCGACGTGGCCGGACCGCGGCCGGTGAATGTCCAGCTCCTGAAGCGCCACCACGTCCGGGTGATGCCGCGCGATGACGCGGGCGATTCTCTCCGGAGAGAGCTTTCCATCCATTCCTCGGCAGCCGTGAACGTTGTAGGTCATCACGCGCAACACAGGGGAAGCCGGCCGCGCCGATTGGACCGCCGGCGCCGCCGGCTGAAAACGGCCTAAAAACTGCAAAGCGGCCAGGCGCAGATCCATCGGGCGCAGATATCCGCGGCCGTCCAGCTCCAGCGGCGCGTCCAATGGAAGCAGCGCGAAAGCGTGCGTTTCCTCGTAGCCGGGTCCCGCGTGCGAGCCGCTCTCCAAAGGGAATGTTTTCGCGGGACGTCCTTGGCGCCAGCCCAGCAGCAGGAGGGCGCCGGCATTGGGGTGGCGGCTGAGCTGGACCAGATCAGCCGCTGCTTCTTCCAGAAACGGATGTTCGGGACCGAGCACATGAACGGCGTCTTCCGGCAATCGAAACGAACCGGCCTCCGTCCAGGCCAAAGCGCTTTCTCCCTCGGCTGAGAGGACGGTCGGAATAAACGCCGATTCGATCAGCGCGCAGGCCAGACGCTCCTTCTCTTCCGAGACCAGCGTTCGGTCCAGATAGAGATGCTGGATCGGGCCCATGCCGGTCACCACTACCTGAACCGGCGGATCGGAAGGCAGTTCGCGGTGCACGGTCTCTTCGACCGCTTTTTGAAGCGACTGGCCATGTTCGATCGGATAGGGGAGGGTTTCTTCCTGGC
>CAZKNC010000097.1:0-2986 GCA_964553935.1 uncultured Planctomycetia bacterium
CTGACCATAAGCGGCCACGAACGATTCGGGATAGCGCCGCTGGAGATCCTGGAAGGTCTCACCCGGTATCTGCGTGAAAAGAAACTGTCCAGTCCGGCGGCATTGGTGGGAAAATTGGAAGTGCCAACGAAATTGCGCGGAGTTCCCCGCGCGGTGGCCGGCGGATGACCTCTCCAGCCGATCGGCTGATTGTGGCGCTCGATTTGGAGGAACTTTCCGCGGCCGATCGGCTGGTCCGGACGCTGGTTCCGGCTGGGATTCGCCGGTTCAAGATCGGGTTTCAGCTGTTCACGCGGGCGGGGCCCGCGGCCGTTGAGATGGTTCATGCCCACGGCGGGCAGGTCTTTTTGGATTTGAAGTTTCATGACATCCCCAACACCGTTGGGAAGGCCGTTCAAGCGGCCGGGCGGATGGGGGTCTGGATGACGAATGTGCACACGCAAGGCGGCAGCGCGATGATGCGGCAAGCCGCTGCCGCCGCTGATCAGATGCTGCTGATCGGCGTGACGGTTTTGACCTCGATGGCGCAGAAGGATTTGAACGAATTGGGCGTGGACAAGATTCTGAACGACCAGGTACTGGATCTGGCCCGGCTGGCCCAGTCGGCCGGCCTCCGGGGGGTGGTCGCTTCCACTCACGAAGCCCGGAAGATCCGGGAACTCTGCGGAAAGGATTTTCTGATCGTCACACCCGGCATCCGGCCCAGCGGCGAGGCCAAGGACGATCAACAGAGGACCGCTACTCCCTCCGAGGCGATCCAGGCCGGAGCGGATTATCTGGTGGTGGGCCGTCCTCTGGCAGCGGCCCCGGACCCTGAGCGGGCCGCGCGGAAAATTCTCGAGGAGGTTCATCATGCGTCCGAGTGAAGTCATGCGGCTGTTTCAGGGGTGCGGCGCCTGGCTGGAAGGCCACTTTGTCCTTTCCAGCGAGCTTCACAGCAGGGAATACCTGCAGTGCGCGCTGATCCTTCAGCATCCCACGCTGGCTTCCCGCGTTTGTCAGGCGTTGGCGGAGCGTTTTATCGGCGATGAGGTTACCTGCGTGATTGGGCCGGCTTTGGGAGGGGTTCTGGTCAGCTACGAAACCGCCCGGCATTTAGGCGCCCGGTCCTTGTTTGCCGAACGGGTCGATGGGCGGCTGCAGCTTCGGCGGAATTTCCGGATCGGGCCCCAGGATCGGGTGTTGATCGTGGAAGACGTGGTGACTACAGGCGGGTCGGCCGGGGAGCTCATTCAACTGCTGGAAGATACGGGCCCGACGATCGGCGGGGTGGGTGCTTTGGTCGATCGGTCCAACGGATGGGCTTCTTTCGATGTGAAGTTCCACGCGCTGCTGAGCGTGGAGGCCAAAACCTTCCAGCCGGACGCCTGCCCCCTGTGCAAAGAGGGGGTGCCTGTCAGCAAACCAGGAAGCCGCGCTTTAATCTAGGAAGTGGTGCCGAGGGGCAGGATCGAACTGCCCACGCCGGCCTTTTCAGGGCCGCGCTCTACCACTGAGCTACCTCGGCAGGAACCCCATTCTACATTACTTGCTGGTGGATTTGCAGAGCAGGACGCGGCTGGGGGCGTTGCGCAGAACGTACTCGGCGGTGGAACCCAACCAAGCGGAAGCCCCTCGCCGGAAAGAACTCCCCATCACGATCAGATCAAAATCTTTCTCTTTCACTAAGTCCACGATCGCTTGCCCAGCGGAACGGGCCTGCAGAAGCTGAGTCGTGACCGCCAGGTCGAATTCCCGGCCGATCGCCTGAGCCCGCATGAGCGCGGCGTCTCCGGTCGCGAACCGGTCGGGCAGGAAGGTGTCTAGGGGAAGCGCGGCCGGAATTTCCAGCACGTAGAGGGCGGTCACCTCTGCCTGATGAGCCCGAGCCAGTTCGCAGGCCATCTGAATGTTCTCGGAATAATTCCCGCCCAGCGTGGGAACCAGAACCCGGGAGATTTTCAACGGCTCAAAATCCGGAATCTGGATCCGCTCGATCTCCACGTGTCCGGCTGGAGCGATCCGCTGCTGCTTGCGATAAGCCAGATAGCAAACAAGCCCGATCGCCATCCAGATGAAGCCGAGGTTTCTTCCGGCCGGTTTCGTGATGACGACATCGATCCAAACCCCCGTGGTGGCCAGCAGTCCGACGATGGCCGAAATCGGCAGTTTAATCCGGCCAAAAGTCAGGTTGAACGGGATCCGGAACGGCCTGGCAAGGTCCGGTTGTCGAACCCGAAGACCCAGCAGAGAAAGATGCGCCAGCGAGAAGGCCAGCATCGCCCCAAAATTGTACAAGTCGGCGATGAAATGCAGTCGTCTAGCGACAAGAATGACCAGGGCGGCCAGCCCGGCGAACAAACTTAGAGAAATGTAAGGGGTGCGGAACCGCGGATGCAGGCGGTAGAAAATCCGGGGGACCTGGTAATATTCGCCCATCGCGAAGGTCAGCCGCGAAGCGCCGATCAATCCGGCGTTGGCGGCTACGAAGAGGATGGTTGCTCCCAGGATTCCAACCCAGGGGGATAAAAAGCGGCCCCCGACCGGCAAGGCCGCCGCGATTCCAGCCAGCGGGTCTTCCAAATATTGGGTGGCGAGCACCTTGGGATGGATGGCCGAGAGAGCGATGGTGGAGATGCCGAAGTACATCACGAATAAAGCGACCATCGTCATAATATGTGCCCGCGGAACCGATCGGCTGGCCCGGTGAGCTTCCCCTCCCAGCTGGGCGATAGACTCAATGCCGATGTAAGCCACCATGGCCATGGAGACCCCTTTCCAGAACTGCGGCCAGGTGGGGGACCAGTCGACGTTGGGCACCCCGATCTTCATGAACTCGATGAGATGAGGGATGTTCAAGAGGAACAGCCCTCCGATCACAATGATGACCAGCTGGGTGGCGATGTCGAAGATGCACAGCAGCAAGGAGACGCGGGTGGACTCCTTAATGCCGAGGATGTTCAGCGAGAGCAGAACGCCAAGCACCAGAATACTGAACGGAACGTTG
>CAZKNC010000097.1:2996-5803 GCA_964553935.1 uncultured Planctomycetia bacterium
GCCACTCCTTTCAGTGCTGGAACGAAATAGGCCAGGTAAGGACCTACCGTGAACGCCGAGATGGCAATGGTGACGATGTAGTCCAGCAGAAGGGCCCATCCGGCGATGAAGGAGACCAGGTCATTGAACGCATGCCGTGCGAAACTGGCCGAGCCGCCGGCTTCCGGAAGGGCGGACGACATCTCCGCGTAGGTCAGCGTGGTGCAGAAGAAGGCGATGCCGGCCAGCGCCAGAGCCAGAGGGGTTGCGCCCAGGGCGTAGAAAGCGGTGATCCCGAGCGCATAGTAAATCGAAGAGCCGACGTCGCTGTACCCGATCGCGAACAGATCTCGGACGCGAAGGACCTGCATCAGCCCTTTCTTGTCTATCTGGACGATGCGGGAGCGTCTTTGTTCGTCTGAAAGATCAAATTCTCGTTCGTCGCTCATCAGAGTCTGGAAGTGCAAAACCCTCCGAGCTCAGCCCGGAGGGTTAGGGTCATTCTACGTCGAGAAATATCGGGGGTCAAGGCGGACGCGAAAAAAGCAGTCGCCAGCGCATCGAAAGAATAAGCCGAAGCATGTTCAGCGCGGTTTGAACGGTTCCCTTCCAGGTCCCAGTGATTTTGGACTCCCCGATCCGCCCCCGATAGTTCACGGGGATTTCAATGATCCGCAGTTTTTGAATGAGGCCATGAATAACCATTTCCGGAAGAAAATGGGAGCCGCCAACGCTTAACCGCCCCCGATTTTCTCATAAGCCGATCGGCTCAGCAGCCGAAAGGTACAGCCGCAATCCGACAACGAAGGACCGTCGAACAGCAGTTCCAGCAGTTTGGCAACCGCCAAATTTCCGAGCCGGATTGCTTGCCGCATATTGGCACCCTGCCAGATGAGTTCTTGGGTCGTTCTCGTCCCGAGAACCATGTCGAAATCCTCTGCGTAGGCCAGCAGCTTATAGAGGTCCTTCGGAACGAAGGTTCCATCCGGTTCACAAAGAACGATCAGGTCCCCTCGGGCCTCCGCCAGCCCTCTGCGCAGGGCGAAGCCATACCCTTGCTGGGGCTCCTTCACGGTTCGGGCGCCCGAGCGAGACGCCTCCGCCCAAGTTTCGTCGATGGAGTTGTTGTCTACGACGACCACCTCATCCACGACCGGGATATCAAGGAATTCTCGGCTGGCGCAGAAAACATTTTTTCCTTCGTTGTAGGCGGGAAGAACAACGGAAACGCGCCGGTTATTCCACATGGATTCCTACCATATCACGGCGGGCTCCAGAGAGATCCTCTGCCTTGCAAAATGAGAGTGGCGTTCCCGCAGAAGGCTTTCAGAAAAGGCATCCTGCGCAGCAGGGCATACTCCCGCGCCAGAGACCGACTGGATACATCTCCGAATGGTCCTGGTGGAAATCCAGAACGAATTCGAGCTGCTGAATCAACTGAACGCGATGGTCCTCGGCGTAGTACTCGAAGGGTTTGGTGGAGTGCAAATAGTGGTGAAGAGAACCGTAACGTTCAGACTGGAGATCGGCATTCGATAAGACGGAGGGAAAATCCGGAGCGCCGTTTTTTTTGGAATCCGGCAGAAATTCAAAAATCTTTTGGAGGCGCACCAAAGAAACCGCAGGGTTCTTCATGGGCATTCAAATAAATAACGGGGCCGACGGGACGATTTTGGAACTGCTCCTGGCGGGCCCGTAGCCGAATTCCTCACGCAATTCCGGGACTGGTGCTTCAGCGGCGAGCTGACCCAACTGCGTTACCAAATCCCGCCCATCTCGCTACCCACCTGAGCCCTCAGTTTACCACGCAGCGGGAGTTTCACTAAAATGGCTGTTTTCACATCAATGGAAACTGCATAATTTAGTGAACAGTCTCGGCCTGCGCAATTGCCAAAAAGCCCTTGTCAAACAGGCTGGTGAATAGTATACTCTTGAGTAGGTAGATTACTCCCAGTAAGAACTATAAGCATATGGATATAGCATGATAGGCCTTGTGGGGATCGAGAAGAAAGGGCGGGAACGGTTGATCGGCCTTCTCAGGAAGGCAGGACCGACCATCTCCGTGAGGGAAGCCTCTGCCATCTTAGGCTTGCCGCCCGTTCAAACCGCCCAGTTCATGGCGCGGTGGGCCAACCAAGGGTGGTTGATCCGGGTACGAAGAGGACTCTACGCCCCTGTGCCACTCCAAGCGCGCAGACCCCAAGATGTTGTCGCTGATCCATGGATCGTGGCTGCTCGAGTTTTTGCGCCAGGATATATCGGAGGATGGAGCGCGGCTGAGAATTGGGGCCTCACCGAGCAGATTTTCAGAACAGTCGTGGTGATGACGACGCAACCCTGGAGACCGCGCAAACAACGAATCCAGGATACCGAATTCTGGCTTAGGAAAATTACTGAACAGCAATTATTCGGAACGAGAGCTGTGTGGCGGGAGGGGGTACAGATTCATCTGTCTGATCCCACCAAGACAGTGATCGACATGCTCGATGATCCAGCCGTGGGTGGGGGTGCCCGCACGGTCGAAGATATTCTGAAAGCGTATCTTGCCTCGCAAGAAAAAGACTTCGATCGATTATTCGATTACGCCAGCCGTATGAAAAATGGCGCTGTGGATAAACGGCTGGGGTACCTTCTTGAGCGCTCAGGCATTGTAGAAGAAAAAATCCTTTCCAAGGTGCGCGCTCGCCTGACCCAGGGGAACGCCAAGCTGGATCCAGCCCTGCCGGCTAGCCGACTGGTGACGCGGTGGCGCCTCTGGGTGCCTGAAAATGGGGGGACATCTCCAGCGTGATCGGCCGGCAGGAAATTATGGAGTTGTCCCGCGAGTT
>CAZKNC010000098.1:0-5202 GCA_964553935.1 uncultured Planctomycetia bacterium
GGCGATCACCGTCACGGTTTTCAGCGTCTCCACCGCCCGGAATGTGATGTCGCCTAAGTTTCCCAGCGGGGTGGCGACCAGATACAGCGTACCCGGCATCGCTTCAGCCGGTTTTTTCTAATCTTTCCGCGATCCAGATTTTAATCAGAGAGGTACGGGGAACTCCAACTCGCTCCGCTTCTCGATCTACGCGGTCCAGCAACCCTTTGGGAATATCCACATTGATCCGATGGGTGGGTTGCCGGATTTTGGCTGTGTCGAGATCCAGCAAAGAAGCAACATCCTCCTCTCGATCAAATGCTTCATCAAATGCTTTTGCGCTAACTCGTTTCTTTGAGATTTTCATGGTAAATTTGCTCCTCTTTCCTATGGCTCCTGCGAGCTGAGATCAGCCGGATTTTTTCTCCGCGCATCGTGAAGATGGCTGAATACAATTTATGGCCCAGGCGCCCGATGATCATGAAGCGGTCCTCCCCGACTGTTCGTGCTTTCACCGCCACCGCAGGAACCTCCCACAGCTGCCGGGCCTGTTCCAGCGCTATGCCGTGCTTCCTCAGGTTCTCGGCATTCTTAGCGGGGTCGAACTCAATTTCCATACATAAATTATACTATAAATAGTGATTTTATGTATTATTTCAGTAATTCTCTTAGGCGGAAACCAGCAGGTACAACCGTCCCTGATACCGCACCAGTGTAAAATCATCGGCAATCCGAACCTGCCCTGGAATCGTCGACTGAATCAGCGCGGTTACTTCGTCGGCCGTCGCTTGTTTCAACCGCGCCGGGGAAACCAGTGCGGTTCTTGCCCGGGCTCCTTCCGGCAGCAGCTGCCGGACTTCTTCCGGGGAGATATGGCTTGCGTCCAAAAAGAGAGCGTCAGACTCCTGAAGGGCTGGGTCCAATTCCCGCAGGGCCGTTTTTACCTCTTCGGGCGTCTTCCCGGTCCAGTCCAGCCGGTTTGCACCTGCCGGCCGCGCGGTAACAGGAATTCCCGCTTGATCTATCAGCCGAAGCAGGCGCATCTCCCCTTGCGAGACGGGAAGGATCCACGTCTGGGCCCTGTCCCCAAAGAACCGGGTGCGCTGTTCATCGGTCAGCTCCTGCCGAAACTCCATTAAGGAATCCAGCTCTACCAGCCAGCCCTCCACCACCGCCGCTCCGCCGGAGAAAACCATCGGTCGGATGCCCGCGATTTCGTTGAACAAGCTCTCCTGTTTTTCTGCACTGACGATTTGGATCGGGCGGCTTGCCTGCATAATGTCCATCGATTCCTTGACGATCAGCGCGCCGGAATAGAGGGCCCATCCGGCCCATCCGGCCACCGTCGTCCACCAAGCCCACCGATGCGCCCGCGCAGAGCCGTTCTCCTCCGCCCCGGCGGCAGAGAGTCCTGAGAGGACTTGCCGCGTGCGTTCGATCAGGCCGGGCAGGAGCTCCGCGCTTCTTTCATCCGCTTCTCGATATCGAGGATCAAATTCTCCCGGGGCAGGCATCTCGGCAAAATGGGCGTGTCGAATCTTCGGGGGGGTTTCCCGAAGAAGGTCCTCATCCAACGGTAGCCGTCCCTGTTCCAGGAATTCCCCCCAGACATCGAACAATAGCTCTGCCGCCCGATGAGCCGCCGCGGAATTGCCCGCGATTTCCCAAAGCGCATCGGCCGTTCCTGGGATGGTCAGGCCGATTTCTTTCATCTGCCTGAACGTGTACGCATTGCGGAAATAAAACGAAACCCATTGGCCATACTGATCTCGCTGGACCGGTTTTGTCGCTTTTTCTAACTTCCCAGCCATGTCGTAAGCCAAAGAACCGAGCACTTCCAAAACAGCGGCGGTTTGCTGGCTCTCCTCCATCCCAGCGGAGGTACCGGCCGTTCCTGCTTGCGCGCGGGCCATGGTGAAGACCGGCAAAGGCTGTGCCGGAAGGCGGTCGCCGGTTCGGAGCAGTTCCCCCCAAGCTTCCGATTCAAAAAGATCCCGATCCCTCTCCAGTTGTTGGAACAATGCTTCCAGCGCCTGTTCGATCGGATCCGGCTCCGTCGGGCTGGGGGTAAAACGGGGTTTTCCGTTCGAGAGGCGCAAAACCCCGTTCGATTCGGTCGGTTCGGCCAGCGGAAGACCCATATAGCTGAACAGGCGTTCCAGTTCCTCCACCCGTTCGCGCGCTTCCGCGGGCGGGACTCCGTCGCCCAAGCGGCTGGCCAGTGTTTCCCAAGGAACCGGACGGCGCTGGTCGCCGGAGAGTCGGACGAACGCGTTATAGGCAACAACCAGGCGCCCCGGATTGAATCGGGATGCATCGAGCGGGGCGTCGGCATCCTGCGCTTGCCCCCAGTTTTCGATCAATTTTTCCAGATCGATGTCCGCTCGTTGCCCGAGCGGAAAGATCTCTCCCGCCCGCTTTCCTTTCAAGGCGGCCCCCACCCCTGCTCGGAGACTTCGGACTTCGGCAGGTGTGCTGTTCAGCTGTTCCGCCAGTTGCTGGACTGTTGGAAGCGTACGGCTGGCGATCGGATGGCGGATGAGTCCAGAATAAGCTCGGATCAGCTCCAGTTGATCTCCGGTGAAGTGCGGACCCGGCAATACCTCTCGACCCACTTGCTGGATTCTTTCCAGAAGCCGGCCGAATCCTTCAGGGTCAATCTCAGCGAATGGAGCGAGCTGGGCGGGATGCCGCTCCACCAGGTCAAATAAGCGGGCAAGAGTCCATCCCTCCGGCAAGGGAATCTCCAGATGCCCTTCTTCCACCCAGTCGGATCGAGAGCGTCTGGCGAGATAAGCTGTGAGGAACTTGGCCAGGTCGCTCTGTGGCTCCAGCCAGCGGGGACGCAGAAAGATGGGAACCGTGTTTGTCTCCCGAACCAAGCGGTGGACTTCCTCGAAGAGCCGGTCCGCGTCTTCCAGTTTCAGCTGGACACGATCCAAAATCTCTTGGAGCGTCGGCGGAATTCCTTGATGAGCGTTGAGCAGCGTGATGTATCCTCTCAGCAAGCTCTCCACCGGATGATCTCCTGAAGGCAATCTTTGCAGAACAGGATCGTACAGGGTGAAATCAATGCTGGGAAACCGACCCGATTCCACCAGAAGCGTCGGGGGCGCCTTTCCCTCCCGCCCCCGGCGCCGATAGAGGGAGAATGCGCTGTTGATCAACCGGATTGTCCTTGGATCTTCTCTTTGGAGGGCTTGATGTTCGGTCAGCGTGTCAACCACTTGTTTCCAGTTCCATTCCGCCGGAATCGGTACGATTCCCTCCGGCAGCTCTCCGTTATGCCGGCTTAAATAAGCCAAGTAGGCAGCCAAGAAATCCTGCAGGCGCACGATGGCCTGATCGTCGGCTTTGTGGGAAATCACAAAAACCGGAAGCGCGCTGGTCGCGGCAACCCGTTCAACCCGATCCAGATCCGCCATCAGCTCAGGACCGGGTGTCCTTCTCATGAAACGGGCTAATTGAAAATCACGAGGAGGTCTTAGCGCTCGGTCATTCAGCCAGCGGATGTAGGCATCGTAGACTTCCTGAGGGCCGCCAACATCTAAGCGGGAACGCACCTGCGGGTCTGCCGTAATCCGCGGATAATCCTCAATGGGCACCACTCGAACTGGTTCTTTTTCCTCCATCCCGGCGGAGGTTTGGTGGATCAGCCGGACGGGATGGCTGAAGTCGGTCATGTCGTAAATGGAATGCGCCGCGCTCTCCGGATGATTTTCGGCTACCGTTTTTCTCCAGAAAGGAAAACTTACTTGGGATGTAATTTCCTCGACACGTCCGGGGCGGCGGCCCAGCTGCTCCGCCCGCCCGATCTGGTTTTCAAGGCTTTTCTGATAAGAAATCTCCAAGAGAATGAGGTGGCTGAAGGTTCCGGGCGGGTACAGATCCTTTTCTGAAAGCGCGGTTCCGTCGTAAAGCACGATGGTGTCGGGGAATATTCGGACGGGCTCTTTCAGATCCGAGACCATTCCAGACGGACGGTCGTAAACCTGCTTTAAATAGATGTCCTGAGGACCCAGCGCAACGGCTCTAGCCGCGGCTTGTTGGATTTGTTCCATTGTTTTTCGGATATTGTCCCACCGCAGCCACTCGCGATAATTTTTCCAGCGCCCTGGATCGGAGGATTTCCAGCTTTCTCGCGCGGCAAGATCGAAGAAACCAAGGTTGTCCTCCCCCAGCCGCAAGGGATGGGCTCCGGCCACCTGCAGTTTTCGCTGAAGCTCGTCGAATAGGATCGACTTCCCGGAGCCCGGCACCCCGGTTCCACCGACCCAAAGTGGTTCTCCCCATTGTTTTTGGGCTCGCTTTCCAAAAATAATCCCGGCTTCCGCCTCAAGGACCGTCTCATAGCTGTCCAGCGACTCTCGCTTGAAGGAACCCGGCAGTGTTCTCTCCTCCATCCCAGCGTTGGGGGCGGCGGTCAGACCCGGCCGGTTGCCGCGGATAGTAACAGAGAAGGGGCGGGTCTTAGGCTCCTGTGAAAGGGCCCGCACGGTTTCCAAAAGGCGTTTGTCTAAATCAGGACGTTTTTTGACCCACTCCCGGTCGGGGTCATCGAACAGTTCCAGCGTCAATTCCAATGGCGGGCTGGGAGGCAGACGGTTCAGCAGGGGGGCCAAACTCGCTCGATGGATCCCGGGGTCGATTCCCTGCACCCAAATATTGACGGCTTCGGCACTCTCCCGGACCGCCTCCAGCAGGGGCCGCCCCTCTAGGCGGACTCCGCGGACCTCTCCTTGCGAGTAAATCCCCGCCGGAAGATCCAGGGCGCCTTGCCAGGAGTTAACCATGAGCGGTACTTTTTCTTCCGTGGCGATCCGGTGAGCTTCTTTCAGGAAATAGAGGTACCAATCCAGATAATAGGGTTCGGTTTTCTTTGAGCCGAAGTCTCCCATGGTGTGGTACGGCTCCAAGTGGACATAAACCCCATCGAACCGCTCTTGAAACACCTGGCTCTTCAAGACTTCGGACAGCATCCCGTGGTGAAACTGCGCGTGCGTGGGAACCGCGTATTCAAAGTCGTAATCCGCCTCTGCTTGGAAATCCACCCGGTTTCCCCGGATCGGCTTCTGGTATTTCCGATGGGGCCGCTTTTCTGGGAATTGGGCTGCCTTGCTCAACAGCTGAAATTCGGGGTCGGGATCCGCCCACCAACTGGCCCAATAGGTCAGCCACACCTGAAGATTCATATTCCGAAGCCCTTGGACAAGGGGGCCCCAC
>CAZKNC010000098.1:5212-5769 GCA_964553935.1 uncultured Planctomycetia bacterium
CGAACTCCAGGACATCGTAAATGACGTGCGAGTTTTTTCCTGTGCGCTTGAGAGTCTTGCCGGCCAGCGACAGGTAAACCTTTTGGATGTTCCGGGGCTGGACGTACAGTTGGAGTTCCTTCAGATAGGCGGTGAGCTTTTCTCCCTGGGGCGGAGTTCCGTCAAAATCCCAAAGATAAAGCCCGGGGCCTGTTGCGATCTTTTTCCTCAGGTTTTCACGAGTCTGTTGAGTTTTTTTCTCCTCTTCCGGAAGCGCGCGCAAAACAGTGTCCGTGATCCGACCCGTCCGGGAATCTAATCGGAAAGCTCTCGTCTTTTGCCCTTTATCGCCCAGCAGGTCCTCTTCGACGATGCTCCCTTTGCCCGTCAGCAAACCCCTTAGGCGCGCCACCAGCCCCTCTGATTCACCCGTTTGACCGCCGATCAAACGCACCTGCGTTTTGGGGCCTAGTTGCCCACCCGTTTTTTGAAAAGCAGTCAGGAATCGATCCAGCCCGTGCTCAGGATCCCGCAGCCACCAGAAATGAGCCATCCCAGCCACCTGGGTCTCCGGATCC
>CAZKNC010000099.1:0-1233 GCA_964553935.1 uncultured Planctomycetia bacterium
TCCGAATCGGCGGGCTTTCTCGCGGGCATAACCGATCGCTTGCGGGCTGCGGTCAAAACCATCGATCTGAACGGAGATTCCGGCTCGGTGGGTCAGGCGCCACAAGTCGATCGGGAGATCTCCGCCGCCGGTCGCGACATCGAGGATTCGAAGCGGGGATGAAGACGCCGTTTCGGCTCGGATCGGCGCCCAAATCGATCGCGCGCTGCGGCCGATCTGATGCAGGCGCGCCAATCCGTCCAGCGCTTCGAGGTGGGCCCGTTCATCCAGGTCCGGTTGGTCCATCCGCTCCGGTCGGAGATCGCGCTGCATAGGATGATTCTATCGAATAGAATAGAAGCGATCCAATGAAAGCGGACCGGTTCATCGCCAAGATCGATTCCTGCTCGACCATGCTGCTGGCCGCGGCTAATTTTTTGCGCGGCAGGGATGTGGCGGGGCTCGGTTTTGTGCCGCTGAGCAAGACGTTGGCCAAGCTCGTCAACCTGCCGCCCAAGCGTCTGCGCCAATACGTCTACATCCTGGGCGGCTGGCGCGAAGCGGTCCCGCCCAGCCAGCTCCGCTTTCTTCGTGGTGAAGAAATTTCCAAGTGGGTCGTCCGGTTTTACCCTCGGCGCCAATACCCGGCGGTGATGATCGGCTCCTCGAACGGGGCCCTCATTCATCTTTGCGCCGCGTTGGGAATTCCCTGGCTGCCCCAAACGGTCTTAATCCCCATCCGGCGTTCCAAAGCCCTGCCTCCGGATGAGCTTCGGAAAGATATGGAAGCCTTCCGCGGCCCGGCGCGGCGGATGCTGGAAGCCAATCCCGAGCTTCAGGTCAATCAGATGCACGACCCTGTCCAGGACCGGCTGATGGTCCAGCGCATGGGGTATTTCCGGGTCAAGCGTCTTCAATTAGGAGAAACGTACGAACGGTTCCTTAGGAGCCGGCTGGCGCCGGGAGGAACGATCTTGGTGGCCGACTGCAGTTATTCCTGGCCGATGACGCGGGTGGGGCCGCGCCATTTCTTCCAAGTCGGCGGCTATGGAGGGCTCACGGCAAAGGAGTACCTGCAGGGAAGCAGCCGCCGCATTGCCGATTTCTTAAAACAACAGAAATCCAAGACGAGAGGCTGGAATACGCCGAAACCGGACGGGACTCGTCCCGAAGCTGAATGGGGTTTTGAGCCGGCATTGATGGAGGATTTGGAGCGACTGGCCCAGCGGCGAGGTTACCGAATTCGGCGAATTT
>CAZKNC010000099.1:1243-5735 GCA_964553935.1 uncultured Planctomycetia bacterium
CGAATTTCCTTCCGCCAGCCGGACAATGCCAGTCCATTTGTCGCCGATTTGTACCGGTGGTGGTATAAGCAGAATGGGATCTCTACCAGCCGAATTTTGGCGGAATCTTTTCTGCTGTTAGATCCCTGGTGGTGCCTGCGAACAGGGTCTATCCCCTTTTGGCTCGTTTTCAACACGGCCAGCTCTGAACGGGATCTTCGGCGGTACATCCAGCGCGAGGGACCGTTCGATGAAATTTATCTGACGCTCTTTGCGAATTCCGTGAAAGGGATTAACCAGACCACTCTCCGAAGCTGGAAATCGATCCTGCGGAAAGCGCGCAGGAAAAACGGTTTCCTCGGGATCGATGAGGCCTCTTATCCGTACGATCTGGGGGTTTATTTCCGGTTTCATCTGGACCTGCAGGATCAGATGAAACAGCGCCTGCCTCTTCCAAAATCACTGACGGTGACGCGGGTAGAACGTTTTTTTCGGGAGCATTCGCGTCAATATTCAGTCCAATGGCTGAAAAGCTAATGCTTGGGTCTATACTAAACAGAAATGGTGGACTCTCGGATCCTGGTGGTTGAAGACGACAAGAACATCGCCAAGCTCATCTCCTATAATCTGGAGCGGGAAGGGTTCCGCGTTTCTATCGCCAAGGATGGAGAAGAGGCGCTCCAATCGATCCGCAAGAGTCCTCCTCAATTGGTCCTTCTGGATCTCATGATTCCCAAAATGGACGGCCTGGAAGTATGCAGGCAGATCCGGGGCGATCGGAAGACGGCCTCCATTCCGATCATCATGCTGACGGCCAAAACGCAGGAAGCCGATCGCGTGGTGGGGCTGGAGCTTGGGGCCGATGATTACATTCCCAAGCCGTTCAGCCCTCGGGAACTGGTGGCGCGGGTCCGGGCGGTCTTGCGCCGAACCGGGCGGCCGGAAACCGGCCCGGTCTGGAACTGCGGCGCCTTGACCGTGGGATGGGAAAAACGGGTTGTCTGGCTCGCGGGCAAATCAGTCAAGCTCACGCGCAAGGAGTTCGATCTCTTGAAGACCCTCGCGGACGCGGGCGGGCGGGTCCTTTCCAGGGACCAGCTGTTGGAGCAGGTCTGGGGGTATGACCGCTCCATGGAGATTCAAAGCCGAACCGTGGACATCCATGTCAGCCAGCTCCGCCAGAAGTTGGGATCCGAGGGCAAGCGCATCCTCACGGTGACCGGCGCCGGTTATCGATTCATCACCCCGGACGAGGAATGAGTTTCTGGAATCGCCGGCATTCCCACGAAAAACAGCTCCGATCGCTTGAGGAATCCATCCAGGGGTTCCGGAACCAGCTCCAGGAGCTGGAAGCCCATCGCAGTCAGCTGGAAGGAATCCTGCAAAGCATGACCGAAGGAGTCTTGGTCGTGGGACCCGATGAGCGCCTGCTGTTGGTCAACGAATCGGCCCGCCAGATCCTCGGCATCCAATCCCAAATCAAGGCCGGAGTCACTTTTACCGAAGCCGCCCGCTTCCCCGGTTTGCTGGAGCTGAGCCGGCAGGTTCTCAGAGAGGGGGAGAAGAGCCATTCGGAGCTGGAACTGTACGCGCCGCAGGAGCGGATTCTGCAGGTGCACGCTTCTCCCTGCCGGATTCCCGCCGCGGGGCTTTGCGCTCTGCTGGTCTTCCACGATATCACCGAGCTCAAACGCCTGGAGCGTGTCCGTCAGGAGTTCGTCGCCAACGTTTCTCACGAACTCAAAACCCCCTTGACCACCATTCGGGCCGCGACGGAAACCCTGCTGGACGGCGCGGCGGCCGATCCCAAAGCGGGTCCTTCCTTTCTTTCCGCCATTCAGGAGGAAACCGCCCGGCTGCAACGGCTGGTGGATGACCTTCTTTCCCTGGCGGAGGTGGAATCTCAGCGGGCCACGCCTGAAAAAGAGGCGATCTCTCTCCGGTCTTTTCTGGAGGAGCGGATCGAGAGACACCGGAGCGCGGCGGAAGCCCGAAAGGTTTCCCTGCATCTGGAATGCGGCCCGCTGGACCGTCCGCTTCGAGCCAGCCGCCGCCAGCTGGCGCAGGTCGTCGACAATCTGTTGGACAACGCCATTAAATACAACCGATCCGACGGCACGGTTTTCCTGAAAGCGGCGGAATCGGAAAACTGCCTGACGTTGGAGGTGGAGGATACGGGCATCGGCATTCCTCCGAAAGACCTGCCTCGAATCTTTGGGCGTTTCTACCGGGTGGACAAAGCCCGCTCCCGCGAGACCGGCGGGACGGGCTTGGGATTAGCCATCGTCAAGCATGTTGCCGAGGCGCACGGCGGTTCGGTCCGGGCCGAAAGCGAGTTCGGCCGCGGCAGTCGCTTTATCCTCACCTTCCCGCTTTAACACGGATTTTCAACTTACAAAGTCCTTACGCTTCCCGCATTTCTTCCTGACGGCCGTTCTCTATCCTTGAGGTGACTAAAAAAATGAGAAAAGGAGAGAACACATGAATCGGAAGTGGTTTGCTAGAACATTCGTAGCTTTGCTCGCTGTAAACGCCATCATTCCGGCGCCTGTTTGGGCCGGCGAGAACGAGATGATGGATGCCCTCATCCACAAACTCGTGGAAAAGAAAGTACTTACCTCCGAAGAAGCATGGGAGATCAAGAAGGAAGTGGCGGAAGAGTCGATCCGAATGGCCAAAGTTCGCGCAGAGGAAGTCAAGGATACCGCCAAGAAGATGAAAGGCGGCGCCTGGCTGGACAAGGTCAAATGGGGCGGGGACCTGCGCGTACGGCACGAGACCCAACGGCGCAATCCCGCGGTAGACCGAAACCGCGAACGGTTCCGGCTTCGGTTCGGATTTAAAGCCAACCCGATCGATCCGTTGGAAGTCGGTGTCCGATTGGCTACCGGTGCCAGCGGAGATCCCACTTCCACGAATCAGAGTTTCACGGCAACCTTTGATAAGAAGGCGATCTTCGTAGACCAGGCGTACGGCAAGTACACGCCGTGGAAGGGCGGATCGGGACCGCTGGCTGGTTTAAGTTTGACCGGCGGGAAGATGGAGAACCCGTTTGTGACCTTGCCGGAAGGGATTGTATGGGACGGAGACGTGACGCCGGAAGGGGTCGCCCTGCAGTGGAAGAACCCCGACCCGCTGCCGGTTTTGGACAAGCTTCTTCCGGTCACGCCGTTCATCAATGCGGGTGGGTTCGCGATCACAGAGCTGTCGGGAGATCATGGAGATCCGGGTCTCTTCGGCGGCCAGATCGGCGCGGACATCAAACTGCCGTGGGACTTCAAGTTCCAGCCGTCGGCGGCGTACTACAATTTCACCGGCGTCAAAGGGATTAATGTGGCTAACGTTACTAACTCGCCGGCCGGCAATACCACTGTTACCAAAGGTGCGGCAAGGTACCTCGCTTCGGACTACAACCTGGTTGCGGTGACCGGCAAGCTGGACCTGCCGAAGATCTTAGGTCAGCCGGTGTCGTTACTGGCCGACTACACGCACAACGAGGACAACAAGTCCCTCAGCGGGACGGATGATCCCAATGTGGACGACGACGGCGCTTACGCGGCTGGAATCCAGGTCGGCAAAGTCACGGAGAAGTTCGGAAGCTGGCAGGCGTTCGCTTTCAAAAAGCGGGTTGAAGCCGACTCCACGTTCGGCGCCATCGCCGATTCGGACTTCGGTGGGGGCGGAACCAACCACAAGGGGTATATCTTTGGCGCCCAGATGGGGCTCAACAAATACGCCAGCGTGGGTCTGAAGTATTTCCGAACCGATGAGATCGAGGGAACCCAGAACCGGTTCGATACGTTCCAAGCAGACCTGCAGCTGAAGTACTAAGGTCGGAGCAGCTTACAGAAACCTTACACGCCACAGAGGTTTTCCATACGCAACCGGGATAACTTAAAAAAAGAGGATGATGCGATGAAAGGAAGCGGAATCAATCGTTGGTTGAAAGGACTGGAGGGGTGGATTTCCCTCGGTCTGGTCATAGCGGGGCTGTCCGGGGTGGCCTCGGCGGCGGATCTAAAGGGACGGATCACCGCGGATGGATCCAGCACCGTGTATCCGATTACCGAAGCGGTTGCCGAAGAATTTCAGAAGGAAAATCCGCAGGTCCGCGTGACGGTGGGAATCTCCGGGACCGGCGGCGGGTTCAAGAAATTCACCCGCGGCGAGACGGATCTTTCCGACGCTTCCCGTCCGATCAAGTCTTCGGAAGCCGAACAGGCGGTCAAGGGCGGCATTGAGTACATCGAACTGCCGGTGGCGTTTGACGGGCTGGCGGTGATGGTGAATCCGGCCAACACCTGGGTGGAGAGCATGACGGCGGCGGAGCTCAAAAAGCTTTGGGAACCGGCCGCGCAGGGGAAGATCACCCAATGGAGTCAGATCCGGACTGGTTGGCCGGACAAAGAGATCCACCTGTTCGGACCCGGGGTCGATTCCGGCACATTCGATTACTTCACCGAAGTGATCAACGGCAAATCGCAGTCCAGCCGGGGGGATTTCACCTCCAGCG
>CAZKNC010000100.1:0-5708 GCA_964553935.1 uncultured Planctomycetia bacterium
ATTCGCGTGGAGGAGGTATGGACTGAACCGGAAAAAATGTCGCTGGAGCGGACTCCATCGGCCTGGCGCGCGCGCGTGGTGGAAACGGCCCGAGCCTTTCTGGGAGATCCCTATTATTGGGGAGGCCGGTCGGCTTACGATCCGGAAGCCGTCGGGACTCCCCACCGGGGGGTGGATTGCTCCGGCCTGATCGGACTGGCCTTTCAAGCCGCCGGCGCGGTGATCCCGCGCGACGCGCATGAACAATGGATGAATGCCAGAAAAATCAGCCGCCAAGAACTTCAGCCCGCAGACCTCATTTTTCTTTCGGATCCCAATAGCCCGGAGCGCATCAGCCACGTTTTGCTGTACGCTGGAAACGGAAAAGCGATCGAAGCTCCCGCAACCGGCGGCGCGGTCCGGGAGATCTCTCTCGAAGAACGTCTCCAAAAAGAGCCCAGCCGTTCCGCGTCGTACGGAAGTTATCTGCCCCGCGTGAAAGACCGTTGAAGCCGTCCCATATCTCGGGTTTGGCTCTCTTTCCGCTCAACCTGCCGATGCGCCAACCCTTCGTCACGGCGCTAGGGCAGAAAAAGGTGACACGCAATCTCCTGGTCGTGGTGCGGCTGTCCAGCGGGATGACCGGCTACGGCGAGGCCTCCGCTTCGCTGGCCTGGCCTGCCGACAGCCAATCCGCGATGACCCGGATCCTGCAGTCGGTGATTCCCGGCCTGATCGGCGCTCCCATCCGCCGTTATCGCCGATTGATCCGCGGAATCTGGGAGAAAGCCGGCTCGCACCCGACCGCCGCGGCGGCACTGGAATGCGCTCTGGTGGACGCCGCCGCCCGCGCGGAAGAAACCTGTCTCTGGTGCTGGTTCGGAGCCAAGAAACGCTCCGTCACCACCGGCGTAACCTTGTCGGCTTGGAAACCCTCCTTCGCGGCTGACGCGGCCGCTTCGGCCGTTCGGCGCGGATTTCGCCAATTCAAAATCAAGGTCACGGGCCGCGATCTGGACGAGGATTTCCGCCGGGTGGCGGCGGTCGCCAAAGCAGCTCCGCGATCCGCGCTGCTGCTGGACGGCAATCAGGGGTTCCGCGCCGAGGAGGGGATTCGTTTTTCCCTTCTCTTGCGGCGGAAAAAACTCCGGGTGAAACTGTTCGAGCAGCCGGTTGCAAAAGAGGATCTCGACGGCCTGTTTCAGGTGCAGACCGATGGAAGGATCCCGGTGGTCGCGGATGAATCGGTCCGGAACCCCCAAGGGCTTCGGCGGCTTCTACGAAAGGGCAAGCTGTTTGGGGTCAACATCAAGATCGCGAAAGCCGGAATGACCGGCGCCTTTGAAATGATCCGGATCGCCCGCTCCGCGGACACGAAGCGGATGATCGGCTGCATGGCGGAATCTTCGATCGGGCTCACGCACAGCGTGGCGCTGGCCTGCGGCACGGGGGCTTTCGACTTCATCGATCTGGATTCCCATCTGCTGGTGGCTTCGCCCGATTGCCGGCCCGGCTTCACCGCTCGGGGTCCGCACCTCTGGGTGCGCAAGCATCAGTGGGGCAGCGGGATCGAACTGCCGATCTCCCGCTCCTGAAACGTGCGCGCCCTCTTTCGATTCCTGCCGGTTCCATTCTGGTGCTACATGCTTCCGATGCTGGCCTCCTCGGCGGGCTGGATTCCGCGCGAAGCCCCGCTCTACACCTTCGCGTCAAAACAGCTCCTTCCGGTCTGTCTCGTCCTGCTGTTGATCGGGACCGACCTGGGCTCCTTGGCCCGGCTTGGCCCTTCGGCGATCCGCATCATGCTGGCCGGAGCCGGCGGCACGATCCTGGGCGGCGCGGCAGCTTTTTTCCTCTATCATCGATGGCTTCCGTCCGGCTCCTGGGGTGCTGTCGGAGCGCTGACCGGCAGTTGGATCGGAGGATCGGCGAACCTGCTGGCGGTCAAGGAAGCCCTCGGCGTTCCGGACGCACTGGTGGGGCCGATCATCCTGGTGGACGCGATGATCGCCTACAGCTGGATGGGACTGCTGATCGCCGCCTCTGCGTGGCAGGAGAGGTGGGATCGATCGCTGGGGCTAGAGCCACTCGAAGTGGCGCCGGGGTTTACAGGGCGACTCGGCCGGCACGGTGGGCCGGCCGAGCTGTCCTGTGAACCTTGCCTCCGACCCGAGAGGCAAAAACGCATAGAGAAAGCCGGAGCAGCTATTTTGTTGAGCATCGTCCTTTCCCTCGCGGCCCAAGACATCGCGGCGCGGCTGCCCGAGCTGCCGGGGTTCAGCGCCTCCACCTGGACCATCCTGCTGGTCACCACCGCCGCGCTCGCTCTCTCGGCCACCCCGCTGCGGCGGTTGGAAGAGGCCGGCATTTCAAAAATCGGAACGTGGGCGCTTTACGGTCTGCTCATCACCATCGGCGCGCGCGCCCATTTTCAGGCGATTTTGGATGCTCCGGTTTTCCTGGCACTGGGGCTGACCTGGATTTTGATTCACGGGCTCTGCCTGCTGGCGGCCGGATGGGTTTGGCGCGTTCCCTTGGGGCTGATGGCAACCGCTTCGCAAGCCAACATCGGGGGTACCGTTTCGGCACCGATGGTGGGAGCGGCTTATTCCTCGGAACTGGCGGGAGTCGGCCTTCTCATGGCCGTGCTGGGAAATCTGCTCGGCACCTATCTGGGTTTGCTGACGGCGAGCCTGCTGCGCGCGTTTTCTTAAACGGCGACGCGAAGCCCATTGCGGACTACCGAACGGCCCGCGTAGAGATCTTCATCCGCTTTCTGAATCAAATCGTGGGCGGTTTCTCCCGACTGCAGAGAAGCCAGTCCGACGCTCAGCTGAACGGGCGCAAAAGCTCCGGAAGCGGAAATGGCGCGGAGCTTGCGGACCACGGAGGAAACCTGCTCCTCGCTGGTTTCCGGCAGAACCGCCGCGAATTCATCCCCGCCGAACCGGGCCAGCGTGTCGGCACGGCGCAGACAGCCCCGGAGCTCTTGGGCCACCTGCCGAAGCACTCGGTCTCCCGCGGCGTGTCCCTGCTGATCATTGACCTGTTTGAATCCGTCCAGATCGATCATAAGGCATGAAACCGGCCGTTGATACCGCTGGGCCCGTTCCACCTCTTCTTCCAGCCGCTGGGTGAAAAACCGCCGGTTGTAAAGGCCGGTGAGCGGATCGGTCATCGCCATTTGACGCAATTGTTCGGCCGCCCAAAGCAAGCCGATCAGCGCGACCAGGAACGCCAGCGCCGATAAACTGAACAGCGCGGTCAGCCATTTCGCCGGGACAGCAACGGGGATCACGCGCTCCCGCTGGACGGTCCAGCGAACTCCGTCGTAGGCGAAACTTCTCTCAGCCGGCGCGGCAGCGCTGCGGGCGAAATCTTCCCCGATCACGGGGGACTGGTAAAGCATCAGCCCCCGGTCCATCACGCGGACCCCCGCGGAACCGAGCGCTTCTCGAAAGAAAATGGAGAGATCGTAAAGCGCGATCAGCCGGCGGCTTTGATTCTCCAAGCGCCGCAAAGGCCGATTCACCACGAGAAAAGCTTTGTCCGATTCCGAGGAAAAAGCCTGAAGAACCGGCAGCCCGAAGAAGTTTCGAATCCGCGCCCGGCTGCGGATCTCTTCGGCCAAAATCTGCCGTTCCCGAGAAGAAAGATTCGAGGGCGGAACCCACCACTGCGGGATTCGCCGGGAATCGATCCAGCCCAGGCCGACCAAATAGGGAGTGTGCTCCACCGCGCTGCGGGCCAGCGCGGCTTGCTGACCTTCCTCCCGACGCGGGGTCTTTTCCAAAGCATCACCGAAAAGCTCCGCGCTGTTGTCCCAGCTCTTAAGCGCCAAGCGGAGCTGACGGACATCCCGGTCCAGCAGAAGTTTCACATCACCGGCCGCCCGGTCCGTCTGCCACCGGACGAGAACCGTGGTTGCCGCCACCCCGCCGGCGACACCCAAAATCAGCAAGCACCAGACAAAGAGCCACCGAGTTTGCAGTGCGGTTCGAATTTTATCCATGCGCGATTTTTTTCCCTCGCTCCTTTAGCGCGCGGCGGGGACGGCGAAGGACCTCGGGGAGAAAAAGGGTCCCGCGCCGCACCCCAGATCGCGCGTCACCCGCGAAATCCGTCCCACGAGCGTAGGGTACCGCGCGCAGATGAACGAGGAATGAAAAGAAGATGACGCTTTTTTAATAAATCAGCTTTGAAGCGGAAACCAGACGGTGAACTGGGCTCCCCCACCGGGCCGGTTTGAGACTTCAATTCGTCCCCGATGCACTTCGGCAATCCAACGGCAAAGCCCCAGCCCGATACCCATGGAGGAAGAACCCGCCGAACCGACGGCCGGCCGGCTGAAAAAACGGTCGAAGATCTGCGGCAGAATATCCGGAGGAATTCCGGATCCGCTGTCTTGGACCACCAGGCAGGCCCGGTTTCTCCAGTAGTCGACCCGCGCCACGATGGTGCCGCCGGCGGGGGTGTTTCGAATGGCGTTATCCAAAAGATTGGAGACCAGCCGCTCCAGCAGGCGCGTTTCGCCCCGAACCCGGACCGGGGCCGTCCCTTCGTATTCGATTCGCACTTTCTTTTCCTGGGCGATTTTCCCCCAGGGAATGCCGGCATTCCGAACCAATTGGCCCAGCTCGATCGGGCGCCATTCCAAAAGTTCTCCCAAAACATCCGCCCGCGCCAGCAGCAGAAGCTCTTCCACGATCTCAGCCATCTCATGGACGGCCTGCAGATGCGTGGAAAGAACCCGCTGGTATTCCTCCGCGGAGCGGGGCCGGCGCAGAGCCAGCTCCAGCTCTCCGCGCATCACGGTCAGCGGCGTTCGAAGTTCGTGCGAGGCCGCCGCGCCGAACTGCCGCTGGCGGCGAAAAGCCTCCTCCACCCGGCCGAGCATTTCGTTAAAGGTTTTCCCGAGCCGTTCCAGTTCGTCGCCGGTTTCCGGTACCGCCACCCGATGGTCGAGCGCCTGCGCACCGATCGATTCGGCTTCATGAATCATCCGGACTACCGGTTTGAGCGCTCCGTCGGCCAGAAACCAGCCGCCGACCGCCGCCAGAAGGAGCGTCCAGGGAACCAGCCAAAACATCCAAAACCGCAGCTGCCGCAGCGATTCCTGCAGAGGCGTCATGGGAGAAACCGTTCGGATGAGGTACCGGATCCTTCCGTATTGGTAGATCGGCCGGGTTACCGTTCGGAATTTCTGACGGGAATAACGCACCGTTTCAAACAGTGTATGGCCTTGAAACGCCTGCTGAAGCTGGTGTTCGGAGAGAGGTTTTTCGAACCGTTGAAATCCTGCCGATGCCGTCAGGGTCTGCCCGTACCGGTCGACCAGACTGAACATCTGGCCGCTTTCCGAAACCCCGGTTTTGGCCGACCACCGTTTGACAAGCGCGGAAAGGTTCTCGGCGGGCCGCCCCTCGAGAGGGGCGCTGCTCCAATTGCCGGGTGAATTTCCGGCGGCAGTCCGTTCTGCTTCCTGAAAAGAGCGCAGCGCGTCGGCCATGCTGTCGGCCTGGATGGCCAGGGTGCGGTCGAGATTGCGCAGGAGGCCCGAGGTCATGCTCAGATACAGCCCGCCCCCGAACAGCAGCAGAAGTCCCGCCAGGATTCCCGTGTACCACAGCGTCAGTTTCTGGCGGATCGAGCGGGGCTGAAGCCGGATCACTCCTCCTCCGTACGAAGCATGTAGCCCCTGCCGCGCACGGTGTCGAGCAGTTTCGGAG
>CAZKNC010000101.1:0-2356 GCA_964553935.1 uncultured Planctomycetia bacterium
GCGCGGCAGGGTCGCGAGGATCAACCGCGGGTGCGCATCACCGCGAAATTGGTGGCGAACCTGATCACGGCGGCGTTCGCGGGTCGCAGCGTCGACATGGATCTGCACGCCGGCCAGATCCAGGGGTTCTTCGACATTCCGCTGGATCATCTGTTCGCGGTCAACACGTTTGTCGATTATTTCCGGAAGGATCGGGTCCTGGAGGATCTGGTGGTGGTCTCGCCGGACGTCGGCGGGATCAAAATGGCCCGCGCGTACGCGAAGCGCCTCCGGGCGAATCTCGCGATGGTGGACAAGCGCCGGATCAACCACATGGAAGCGGAAGTCATGGACATCATGGGCGAGGTCAAGGGGATGAACGCGATCATTGTCGATGACCTGGTCTCCACGGCCGGATCGCTGGTCGAGGCGGTACGGGCGCTCAAAGAGGCGGGCGCGCGCGAAGTCTACGCCGCGATCACGCACGCGGTCCTTTCCGGCCCGGCGCGGGAACGGCTGGCGGCCTCGCCGCTGAAGGAGCTGGTGGTCACCGACAGCATTCCGATCCCGCCGGAGCGGAAGCTGTCCAAGATCAAAGTCCTTTCGGTCGCTCCGCTGTTCGCGGAAGCGATCCGATGCATTCACGAAGAAACGTCCATCAGCACCCTGTTCCACGAGCAGTGGGATGAGGAGGGAGGACGGCCGAAGGAAACAAGGAGAGAAACGGTTCAGCCATGGCACAAAAAAGAGAAAAGATAGTCTTAACGGCGTCCGTCCGCCCCTCGGTGGGCAAAGGGCCGGCCAGCGCGGTGCGGCGGGAAGGGATGGTTCCCGCGGTGGTGTACAAGGAAGGCGAGAGCGCTCTATCGATTCAGGTTCCTCAGCGGGATCTTCTGCGCGCGCTCCACACGAAGGCGGGAGAGAATGTTCTGATCACGCTGCAGTTCGGCGACGATTCCAAATCGGCTTTGAAAGGCCACAAGGAGCTCACGGCCGGGGAAGGGGTGGTTCTGATCAAAGAACTCCAGCATCACCCGGTGTCGCGTCAGGTTATTCACATCGATTTCCACCAGATTTCGCTGACGAAAAAGATCACCATCTCCGTGCCCCTGGCTTTCAAGGGGGAATCCCTCGGCGTCAAACAGCAGGGCGGCGTGCTGGAACACCTGCGCTGGGAGCTGGAAGTGGAATGTCTCCCGACCGAGATTCCTTCCGAGATTCCGGTTGATATCAGCGGTCTGGAAAAGGGCAAGTCTATCGCGGTCCGAGACATCACGATCCCCGAAGGAGTCCGGGTGATCACGGACGCGGATCAGCCGCTCGTGGCCTGCGTCGAGCCGAAGGCCGAAGAGCTCCCGACGGCTCCGACCGAAGAGGCCGCCGCGGCGACGGAACCGGAAGTGATCAAGCAGAAGAAACCGGAAGAGGAAGCCGCCGGAGCCGAAGCGGGCGAAAAGGCCAAGGAAAAACCGGAAAAGACCGAAAAGGCCAAGGCCTAAATCCCTTTGAAAGTTTTTGTGGGGTTGGGAAACCCCGGGTCGGAATACGCGAACACAAGACACAACGTCGGTTTTTCGGCAGTGCAGCGGCTGGCCCGGCGTTGGAAAGTCGCATGGAAAGACAACCTCCGCTGCCGGGCGAAGGTCGGCGAGGGACGATTCGGGAAGATTCCGGTTCGATTGGTCCAGCCGCAGACCTTCATGAATTCCAGCGGCGAGGCGATCGCCTGCTTGGCCCGCTCGTGGCGGCTGGGACCCGAGGCGTTTCTGGTGGTGTGCGATGACTTCGCGCTGCCCCTGGGAAGCCTGCGGCTGCGGGGTCAGGGATCGGACGGCGGCCATCAGGGATTGGCCTCGATCCTGAGCCGGATGCAAACGCAGGAGATTGCCCGTCTTCGCGTGGGCATCGCGGGCGAGCGGATCGAAGGGGACTGGACCCCTTTTGTATTGGGTAAGTTTACGGAACCGGAAGAGAAAAAGCTGGAGGCCGCTCTGGAGCAGGCGGTGGATGCCTGTGAATGCTGGGCGGCTGTCGGCACCGCGGGTGCTATGAACCGCTTTAATCGTCGAAAACGGGAGACATCTTGATGTCAGAAACGTCGTTGAAGGATTACGAGGCAATCTTGATCGCGGATCCCGGCCTGAACCCGGAGGCGCTGGCCCAGCTGCAGGCGCAGTTGGGGGAGATGGTCACACGGCAGGGCGGGCGGGTGGCGGAGAACATCCTGCTGGGCAAGCGAAAGCTCAGCTACAAGATCGGCAGGCACCACGAGGGCCATTACCTTCAAGCGAAGCTGCAGATGCCGCCCGCGGGGATGGAGGGATTGAAGCGAGCCGTCGCTCTGACGGACTCGGTGATGCGGATGATGGTGGTCCGG
>CAZKNC010000101.1:2366-5700 GCA_964553935.1 uncultured Planctomycetia bacterium
AACTACCTGATTTCTCTCTGTGGAATCCCAAAAGCCTGCCCTTTGTCCCCGACCAGGGGAGGCTCACCCCCATGCTGGCGGGGGCTCCGCCCCGGCTGCAGCCACCGGCCGGAGGGTTCGGCGCCCGAGCCGGACGTTTGAGGAAACGGAGAGCGCCATGGCGAATCTGAACAGAGTGTTTCTCATGGGAAATCTGACCCGGGATCCGGAGCTGAGATATATCCCGAGCGGCACGGCGGTGGCGACCTTCACGGTTGCCTCCAACCGGGCGTACACCTCTTCAGCGGGAGAGAAGAAGGAAGAGGCCTGTTTCGTCCGGGTCGTGACGTGGGCCCGGCAGGCGGAACTGTGCGGCGAATATCTGAAGAAAGGTTCGCCGGTTTTCGTGGAAGGACGTCTTCAGAGCCGCAGTTGGGAGACTCCCGACGGTCAGAAACGGTCTACGCTGGAAGTCGTTGCGCAGAACGTTCAATTCTTGAGCAGGGCGCCGCGAGCGGTCGAGGCGGCGCATCCGGCGAAGGAAACGCAGGCCGGTCAGGAGGTTTCTCCATCGGAGGAACCAGCCGGAGAGTTTACCGACACCCCCTCGGAGGGGGATCTGGGAGAGGTGCCTTTTTAAATGAGGATGAGCAGAACCACCAAGAAGAGTCCCGGTTCCAAGTTTTCCAAGGTTTCCAAGTTTTCCAAAGGTCCAGCGGTCGACCGCCGGCGCCCGATCCGGCGCAAGGCGTGCAAGTTCTGCATGGAGCGGCTGGAGCGGATCGATTTCCGCGACACGGCCCGTTTGTCCAAATTCACGTCGGAACGCGGGAAGATTCTGCCTCGGCGGATTTCGGGAAACTGCGCCCGGCATCAGCGGCAGCTCTCTTCCGCTGTCAAACAGGCGCGGGCGGTGGCGCTCATGCCTTACGTCGCTGCCGAATAGGAGGAATTTTGATGAAGGTTGTTCTTCTGCAAGATGTGGATCGGCTGGGTAAAACGGGAGAGCGGTTGACCGTCAAGGACGGTTACGGGCGCAATTACCTGCTGCCCCGCGGATTGGCGGTTTCCGCGAGCCGGGGAGCCAGCGCGCAGGCGCAGGCCGCCGCGGCGGCGCGGCTTCGCGCGGTCCAAATGCAGAAAGAAAAAGCCGAAGGACTGGCTGTCCGGCTGAATCAAGTCTCCTGCCAGATTCAAGCCGCCGTCGGAGAGCAGGGCAAGCTTCACGGGTCGGTGACCGCGGCGGATATCGCGCGTTCACTGGCCGCTCAGGGTCTCTCCGTCGAAAAGCAGCAGATCGAGCTGGAACGGCCGCTGACCCACCTGGGTCCGGCGGAAATCCAGATTCGGCTTCATCCGGAGGTTCGAGCGATCGTCCGGGTGTCCATCGTTCCGAAGTAAGCGCTTCCCCAATCCCTATGCCGCAAACGGTTGAACGGCTCATGGAGCGGGTTCCCCCGCACAGCCTGGACAGTGAGATGGCGGTGCTGGGCTCCATGCTGATGTCGGAAGAAGCCGTTCCCGCCGCACTCGAACTGCTCGAGCCCGCCTCGTTCTATCGCGACTCCCACCGGAAAATATTCGAAGCGATGGCCTCGCTGTTCAACCGGCAGAAGCCGGTGGACTTAGTGACCGTGACCGAGGAACTGAAAGCGGCCGGCCAGCTCGAAGAGGCGGGGGGAGCTCATTACATGGCCTCGCTCACCAGCGTGGTGCCTACGGCCGCCAACGTGGGGCATTACGCCCGCATTGTCCGGGAGAAAGCGATGCTCAGGCACTTGATCACCGCCGCGACGAAGGTGGCAGGCGAGCGCTACGAAAATCAGGATGATGTGGACGCCCTGCTGGACCGGGCCGAGCAGATGCTGTTCGACATCGCGCACCGTTCCGGCGGCAACGCGGCGATCCTCCTGCGGGAAATGCTCAGCCATTCCATCGAGACGATCGAGCGGCTTTACCAGCGCAAGGAGCTGGTCACCGGGCTGTCCACCGGCATCCATGATCTGGACGTGAAGACGGCCGGTTTGCAGCCGGCGGACCTGATCATCGTGGCGGGCCGGCCCTCCATGGGGAAGTCGGCGCTGTCCACCTGCATTGCCGAGCATGTCGGAGTGGTGGAGCGTATCCCGGTGGCGATCTTTTCGCTGGAAATGTCCAAGGAATCGCTGGTGCACCGCATGCTCTGCGCCCACGCGCGGGTCGACGTGCACAAGGCCCGGACCGGATTCCTGGCGCAGTCCGACTGGCCTCGGCTCACCAACGCGGCGGGAAAGCTCTCGGAGGCGCCGATCCTGATCGATGACACGCCCGGTCTCTCCGCTCTGGAGATGCGGGCCAAGGCCCGCCGGCTTAAAAATCAGCATCAGATCGGGCTCGTGATCGTGGACTACCTTCAGATGATGCGGGGTTCCTACCGATCGGAAAACCGCCAGCAGGAGATTTCCGACATCTCCAAGTCCTTGAAAGCACTGGCCAAGGAGCTTCATGTTCCGGTGATCGCCGTCAGCCAGCTTTCCCGCGCGCCGGAACAGCGGGAAGACCGCCGTCCGCAGCTGGCGGACCTGCGGGAGAGCGGGGCTATTGAACAGGACGCCGACGTCGTGATGCTGCTGTTTCGAGAGGAGGTTTACCATCCCACCGAGGACAACCGCGGTCGGGCGGACCTGATCGTGGCCAAACAGCGCAACGGCCCGGTGGGCACCATCCCGCTGGTTTTTTTGAAGGAATTCACACGGTTCGAAGGCCTCTCCGGCCGGGACGGATAGACCCCGTTCTTCCTCGTTGTTTTTTCCCTTTTGCTGTGCTAAGTTACACAAAATGAGTATGTTTCGACTTCGCGCCATTCCCATTCTCGCGTTCGTTTTTTCTTTCCTGACCCTCTTTTCTCCGGGCGTTTTCGCTCAGGAGGGGGAGAAGGTTTCCGCGGTGGAGGTGGAAGGGAATAAGATCGTTTCGACCGCCACGATCCTCACCAAGATCAAGACCCGCCCGGGCGACACCTTAAGCCAGGAAACGATCGACGAGGACATCAAACGGCTCTACAGCACCGGTTTCTTCACCGACGTTTCGGCCGATGTCCGCCCCTACCAGCAAGGGCAGATGGTCCGGTTCCGCGTGGTAGAGCGGCCTCTGGTGTCCAGCGTTGTGATCACCGGAAACCGGAATTTCCGGGAGCAGAAACTGCGGGATGAGATCAAAACGAAGGAACAGGAACTGCTGGACCGCCGCGAGCTCAAGCAGGACTTGGAGCGGATCCGCCAGCTGTACCGGACGAAAGGGTTTTATCTGGCCTCCGTCAACCAGGATGTGAAGGTCGATGAAACGACCAACAAGGCGACGGTCTTTTTGACGGTCG
>CAZKNC010000102.1:0-1245 GCA_964553935.1 uncultured Planctomycetia bacterium
GCCCTTGCCTTCGTCGCCCCATTGGGCGCCGACGATCACCGAGGTAGGCATGCGCGCCGCGGGCTAGAGCTGAACCTGCCGGACGTTCAGAACGAGCGGGATCCTGCGGATCTCGTCCATCACTTTTTCCGGAACCGGCTGATCGAGATTGAGCACGATCAGCGCATCGGCCCCCTCGTTGATCCGTCCCAAGGTCATCCAGCCGATGTTGATGCCGCGGGAACCGAGCAGCGTTCCGATCTGCCCCACCATGCCCGGCTTGTCCTGGTTGCGGATGATCAGCATGGAGCCGGAAGGAACGGCGTCGACGTAGAACTCGTTGACCCGAACGACTCGCGGATCGGAACGCGTGAACAGCGTGCCGTGGATTTCCGATTTCATCCGGTCGGTCTCCACCACGGTGGCGATCAGGTTCGCGAAGTCCTCGGCCTCCGTGGCCTTGGACTCGATCACTTTGATGCCCCGTTCCTTCGCGATCATGCCGGCATTGACGTAGTTCACCGATTCCTGCAGAGCCGGTGTGAGAAGCCCCTTGATGAACGCCAGCGTCAGCGGAGCCAGATCCATCCGGATCAGTTCCCCAACGTAGCGGATCCGGACCTCCTTCACGTGACCCTCGATCATCTGCGCCTGCAGGGTGCCCATCCGCTCGATCAGCTTGATGTACGGCTCGAGCAGCTTGAGCGCCTCCCCCTCCACGCAGGGCACGTTGACCGCGTTGCGGATGCCGCGTCCTAGCAGATAGTCCCGAACGCTGATGGCGATCTCGCGCGAAACGTTGGTCTGCGCCTCTTCGGTCGAAGCCCCCAGGTGCGGGGTTACGATCACCTTCGGGTGATCCACGACCTCGCGGTAGGCCGGCGGTTCCTGCTCGAACACGTCGAGCGCGGCGCCCGCGACCTGGCCGGATTTGAGCGCCTCGATCAGCGCCTTCTCGTCGATGATCCCGCCGCGCGCGCAGTTGATGAGGCGCACCCCTTTCTTCATCATCGCGATCTGCTTGGCGCCGATCAGGGATTTGGTTTCATGGGTCAGCGGCGTGTGAACCGTGATGTAGTCGCATTTCTTGTACAGATCTTCCAGCGTCGCGGCGGGTTCGGCGTCCAGCTCGCGGGTTTTTTCCGCCGACAGATAAGGATCGTAGACCACCAGCCGCATCCCGAACGCGTGCGCCCGCTTCGCCACCTCGGAGCCGACCTTGCCCATCCCGACGATTCCCAGGTATTTGCCGTACAGCTCGGTGCC
>CAZKNC010000102.1:1255-5569 GCA_964553935.1 uncultured Planctomycetia bacterium
CCGCCGGCGGCGTTCATCACGACGATCCCCGCCTTGGAGGCGGCCGCGACATCGACATTGTCCAGTCCGGCGCCGGCGCGGCCGATCACCTTGAGCTTGCGCGCTTTCTCCAGCACTTCTTTAGTCACCTGCGTTCCGGAACGGACCACGAGCCCATCGTAGTCCCCGATCACCTTCAGCAGTTCTTCCTTCGGGAGCTTCGCTTTCACGTCGACGCTCACCCCGTTGGAAGAGCGCAGAAGCTCCAGCCCCTCTTCGGCGAGAGGGTCGGACACCAGAATGCGAACCGTTCCCGTCATTGTTTTACGGTCTCCAAGACGTTCTCGATCGCCGTCAACCCCTGCTGGATCTCGTTCCAGCCGATGGCACCCATCGTAGCGATCCGCACCACTTTCCCGGTCAGCTCTTTACCCTGGCCGCCGGCAACCACGATACCGTGCTCACTGCGCAGGCGCTTGATCAGCTCTTTGCCGTCCACGCCGGCGGGAACCTTCAGTGTGGTCACCGCGCTGCTGGCGCAGGAAGGATCGGGGAACAGCTCCAATCCAATTTTCTGCGCCGCTTCCCGAAGCCGCTTGGCATTGGCCTGATGGCCGGCCGCAAACCGTTCAAGGCCGTCTTTCAAGATGAACTTCAGACTTTCCTGCAGGCCGACGATCAGATTGATCGCCGGGGTAAACGGCGTGTCGGTGTCGGTCCAGGCCTTGCGGGCCAATCGAAGATCGAAGTAATAGCTCGGGCTCTTGGAGAGCTCGACCGCTTTCCAGGCATCGGCGCTCAACGCGATGAACGCCAGCCCCGGCGGCAGCATGAGCCCCTTCTGCGAACCGCAGACCGTCACGTCCACGCCGAACGCGTCCATCGCGAACGGGTCCGAACCCATGCCGCTGATCGCGTCGACCACCAGAAGGGCATCGCTGGTTCCGGTCATCGACTGCCGGATGGCCCGCGGATCGTAATGAACGCCGGTGGACGTCTCGCACAGTGTGGAGAAAACCGCCTTGAGTTTCGGATGGGCCGCCAGCATCTCCCGCAGGCGCTTCGGATCCAGCGGTTTTCCCCAGGGAATGTCCAGCGCGACGACTTTCACGCCGAACGCCTCGCAGAGCTCGGCCCAGCGCTCGCCGAACTTCCCGCCGCGAATCACCAGCGCCTCGTCTCCGGCCGAGAGCAGATTGGCGACCGCCGCCTCCATGGCGCCGGTGCCGGAGCTGGTCAGAATGAAGACCTCCTGGCTGGTGCCGAACAGCTTCTTCAAGCCCTCGGCCACTTCTTTCAGGATGGCTTGAAATTCCTTGGTGCGGTGGTGCATCATCGACTTGCTAAGCGCCTGCCGGATCGAATCCGGAACCAGCGTCGGGCCGGGAGTCAATAAAAGCGGTTCTTTCATCTTATTTCATCTTTCCCCGAAACACTTCGTCGACCAGCCCGTATTCCTTGGCTTCTTCCGCCGACATGAAGAAATCCCGGTCGGTGTCGGTTTTGACTTTTTCCAGCTTCTGCCCCGTATGCTTGGCAAGGATTTCATTCAATCGGTCCTTCATCCGGAGGATTTCTTTCGCCTGAATGGAGATGTCCGACGCGGTCCCCTGCGTGCCGCCCCAGGGCTGATGGATCATGATCCTCGCCTCCGGCAGACTGTACCGCTTTCCCTTGGTTCCGCCGGCCAGCAGGATGGAGCCCATCGACGCGGCCTGGCCGATGCAGTAGGTGGCCACATCGGGCTTCACGAACTGCATGGTGTCGTAGATCGCCAGCCCCGCCGTGACGATGCCGCCGGGAGAGTTGATGTAGACGTTGATGTCCTTGTGGGGATCTTCCATCTGAAGGAAGAGCATCTGAGCGATGACCAGATTAGCGACCATGTCGTCGATCCCGCTTCCGATGAAGATGATCCGGTCCTTCAGCAAACGGGAGTAGATGTCGTACGCCCGCTCTCCGCGCCCGGTCTGTTCCACAACAATGGGAACGAGCATCTGGCTGCGCTCTTGCATTTAACCCTCCTTAATCTCGGCTTCTTTTAAGAGTAGGTCCAGCACTTTCGTCCGAATAATGCCCCAAGCGATTTCTTCCAGCATGTCCCGCTTTTCCAGATCCTGACGGACTTGCTCGACCGGCGTCCCCAGCCGTTCGGCCAACGCTTGGATCCGCTGGTTGACTTCTTCCTCGGAAGCAGTGAAATGTTCCGTGAGCGCGATCCGCCGAAGGACGAAGAACAGCTTGACCTGCTTGAGCGCGTCCACCTTGGCCTGATCGGTCAGCAGGGCTGCCCGTTCCTGCACCTGGGCCATGGGAACCCCCTGATTCATCAGCTCAACCGCCCGTTCCTTCAGCAGCCGGCGGGCCTGGGAAACCACCAGAGAGGGGGGGACATCGAACTCCCATTCTTCGGTGAGCTGGGCGAGCGCCTGCGATTCCAATGCCTGCCGCTGAGCGGCGTCGGCCTGCCGTTTCAGATCCAGCCGGATCGCCTCTTTAAGCGCCTCCAGCGTTTCGTAAGAACCGACCGATCGGGCGAACGCGTCGTCCAGGAGTGCGACCTCCTTGACCTTGATCGCCTTGACCTCCACCAGGACTGATTTTCCGTTCTTCAAGGTCACCGTCCGCGATTCGCCCGGTTTGACGCCGAGCAGGGGCTTGAGAGCGTCTCCTTCTTCGCCTTCGACAGACAGGTGAATCAGCGCGTCCTTCTGTTTTTTATCCAGGTCCGCCAGAAGGAAATCCCCCTCGGCGGCGGGGCGGTCGATCAGAACGGGTTTCAGTTCGGCGTGGCTTTCGGCCAAATGGGCGAGAATCTTTCCGACATTTTCCTCGGAGACATCCGCTTTCGGGCGGGTCAGCTTGAGTCCTTTGTACCGGCCCATGGTCACCTGGGGAGCGACTTCCAACTGAGCCGTGTAAATCAAGGGCTGATTCGCCTCCAGCTTGACCTCGGTGATCTGAGGCCGGCCGACCAGGTCCATCTCTCCCTGGCGGCGGACCGCTTCGTCCAAAGTCCGATCCAGGAGCCGGCGCAGAACTTCTTCGCGCGCCTTGGCCCCATGGTAGCGCTGGAGCAGATCCTGGGGTGCGCTGCCGACGCGGAAACCGGGCACGTGGGCTTTTCTTTTAAGATCCCGGTAAACGGCTTGGAATTCCGCGTCCACCGCTTCCCGGGGAACCTCCACGGTCAGCCGCTTCTGGCAGGGGGCTGTTTCTTGAAGCGTGGCACTCAGGGTTTCGGTCATTCTCGGTGAGGAACCCTCCGGCGCAGCCGCTCGATCTTTTTCTCTTCCCGGCGCGTCAGCTGAGCGTGAAGTTTATCGAGCGCCTCCTCCATGCAGGTCAACAAGTCCTTGCGATGCTGGGCTCGGCAGACCAAACTCAGCCCCTTGCCGGTCAGGGTCAACTCCGCGGTGTAGAGGTATTTCTGCCGGTCAAAGATGGCATGCAGAGCGATCAGCTTGCGCCCGAACCGTTCAAGCTTCTCGGCTTTGGCACGCAGCATTCCTTCCAGCAGGGCTGGAATCTCCAAGTGTCGGGCTGTAATCGTTATGCGCATGGTCTCATTCACATTTGGAACCGAGGTCCCAGATAAACCTCCCGGGCCTTCGGATCGTTGATTAAATCGGACGCGGTGCCCGTGATCAGCACGCGCCCTTCCGCCATCAAATACGCTCGGTCGGTCACCGCGAGCGTTTCCCGAACGTTGTGGTCCGTCAGCAGGATCCCCAGCCCGCGCTCACGCAAGTTCCGGATGATCTCCTGGCACTCCGCCACGGCGATCGGGTCGATGCCGCTGAAAGGCTCGTCGAGCAAAAGCATCGTCGGTTGAGTGACGAGAGCGCGCGTGATTTCCAGACGCCGCCGTTCTCCTCCGGAAAGCGTGTCGGCCTTGGATTTGGCCAATTGCGTCAATCCCAGCTCGCCCAACAGCTCCCGCAGACGTTCGGTCCGCTGGGCGCGGGACAGCGGCAGCGTTTCCAAAATCGCCAGGATATTCTCTTCCACCGTCAGACGACGAAAAATAGACGGCTCCTGAGCCAGGTAGCCGATCCCCTGGCGCGCGCGCCGGTGCATCGGCAGGCGGGTGATCTCTTGGCTGCCGAACCGGATGCTTCCCTGCTCCGGCGGGATGAGACCCACCACCATGTAAAAAGTCGTGGTTTTTCCCGCGCCGTTGGGCCCCAGCAATCCCACGATCTCTCCCCGCCGGACCGTGAGATTCACACCGTCCACCACCCGGCGCCCACCGTAACTCTTGCGGAGGCCCTGGGTTTCCAGCAGTGTCCCGTTTTGATTATTCAAGCGCTGGAGACTCTTCCGGGAGAATCA
>CAZKNC010000103.1:0-5564 GCA_964553935.1 uncultured Planctomycetia bacterium
GGGATCGCCCAGTTCCTCCAATTCATCCCGGCGTCGGTTCGCGCCTGGACCGAGCGGGTCCAACGGCTTACTGCCGGCACTTCTGCATAAAATTTCCTGCTTGGAATTATTGACACCCAGAGTTTTATAAAGCATACTTGGTTTCGGAAATGGTCAAAAGCCCAATGACACCTCTGAGCAAAAGCACCTGCAAGCGATTCCTTCTTCTGGCTTCATTACCATTACTATGCAGTCTCTCCCCGGCTGCTTGGGCGATGGAACCGACTGTGTCACCGACCGAAGTTCAAACCATCCCGGGCCGCGTTCTGGTCCGGGTTCAGGAGGGAACCCCGGTTGAACAAGTCCAAGAAATCGCACAAGCCGTTGGAGCAGAAGTGGACCGAGTTCTTGCGCCATGGGGTCTGTACCTTTTCCGGTTCCGAGAGTCGGTTCCGGTCGAGGAGGTCATTCAGCAGCTCCAGTCCTACGCGGCCGTCCGTTACGCCGAGCCAGACGTTCGGTATTCTTCCAGCGGCCTACTGGAAGCAGACCCTTTTACCCAGACGCTGGAAGGGGCGGGCAGCCCGGTCGTTGTGGCCGTCATCGATACCGGGATGGACCTTCGCCACGCGGCATTCGCGGACCGGCTCTACGTAAATGCCGGCGAGATCGCGGGCGACGGCTTGGACAACGACGGCAACGGCTATGTGGATGACGTGCACGGCTACGATTTCCACGAGCGGGACGGGGATCCCACCGGATCCGCCGACACCGGCGCCCACGGTACGCAGGTGGCCGGCCGCGTGGTGGAGGGGGCCTCCGACGCGCGCGTATCGATTCTTTCTCTGAAGGTTGGCCCCGGCCCGTGGCTTTCACTCTCGGCCATCGTGGAGGCGATTGCTTACGCGGTGAACCAGGGCGCCCGGATCATCAACATGAGTTTCGGATCCAGTTTCGCGTCGCAGGCGCTGTTAGAAGCGGTTCAGTACGCGACCCAGCGCGGCGTTCTGCTGGTCGCGGCGGCCGGAAACAGCGGCACCACCGTTCCCGGCTATCCGGCGGCGATGCCCGGCGTGGTTTCGGTGGCGGCTTCGGACAACACGGGGCGAAAGACGTGGTGGTCCAGCTATGGCGGAACCGTCGATTTCACCGCTCCGGGCGAGAATGTCACGACCACGCAGTTTGGAGGGGGGACGATACAGGTCAGCGGCACTTCGTTTTCCTCTCCATTGGTGGCGGGAGTGGCGGCTCGGATCCTGGCGGCTTTGCCGAGTCTGACTCCCGATCAGGTGATTGAACGGATGCGATCATTCGCCAAGGATGTGTACGCGTTCAATCCGGCGTTCTATCAGGGGCTTTTGGGAACGGGACTCATCGACGGGGAAGTGGCTTCCCGCGTGGCGGAAGCCCTGCCGCTGGAGCCGGACGAGTCGGATCCTCCGCCGGATGAGCGGGCTCAGCTGGAAGCGGAGCTGGTTGTGGCGCGGCAGGAAGTCCAGCGGCTGGAAGGGGAGTTGGCCGCCGCCGATCTGGCGCACTCCGCGGCTCAGCAGAAATCCCTGCAGGCGGCCCAGCAGGCCGCCGCGGCCAATCAAAAAGAGCGGGACGCTTGGAAAAAACTGATGGAGGCCTGGAGGGCCTGGTACAGAGGCGGATTCAGCGGTCCCTCCAACCCGATCGAACGGGAAGCCCTGCGCCAGAAAATGAATCAGGCCTGGAACGAATTGTTCAAGGCATTCGCCGATCGCCGGGAAGCGCAGGCCAAGCTTCGAGCCGCCGTCGCTGAAGAAACTAAAGCGCGGGATGTTCGGCGCGGATTGGCCGCGTCTCTGCAGTCGGCGCGCGACCGGGTGGACGATTTGACCCGCCGGCTTGGGAATCTTCCGCCGGCCGCTCAGACGCAAACGCAGTCCCTGCTCCACAAGCTCCACGGTGTTTTTCAACGGTTGGAAGCTGATCCGATTCCTTCGGGTCTCTCCGCCGGTTCCTCCTCGGATTTGTTCTTCCCGGAGCTTTCCTCCGGTTCTTCCCCCCAGGACTAGCGTTTCCCTGTCCCCTCTGATAAACTAATTTTTCCGATGTTTCCCGGCTTCTTTCGAGAGATTTTTCTTCTGCAGACGGTCTTATTGCCGTTTACCCTTTGCCTTTCGCCGGTTTTCGCCGCGGAAGGCCTGACGGTTTCCGCGCAGGTCAGCAAAACGGTCGTCAAGCCGGATGAAGCGCTGATCTTTTCCATCGTGATTACCGGTCTGGGGCAAGGAATGCCCCAACTGCAATTGGGATCCCTGGAAGGTTTTAAAGTGGTTTCCACTGGTCAGTCTCAGCAGATCCAGATTCAGGCGGGGAAGACCCGAAGAGCGCTGGTGTTCAATTACACGCTGGTTCCGGCTTCACCCGGATCGTATCGAATCGGGCCGGTGACCGTGGAATTCGAAGGAAAACAGTATCAAACCGAGCCGATGGAAGTCCAGGTAACCGAACCGGACCTTTTGGAGGAACTTCCGAAGTTGGAAGGAGGGATCACGCTGTGAATCGAACACCCGCTCGCCCTGAGCCCGTCGAAGGGCGAAGCCGTTCATGCTTCGACAAGCTCAGCACGAACGGCTTAGCTTTATTCCTTATCGTGATCCTCAGTGTGTCCGGCTGTGGATGGAAAAGCCGGCGCGTGATCGAGCTGGAACAGCAGACCGCCCAGCTCCAGGGCCAGCTGACCGAAGCCGAGCGGACGCGGGAAGGGCTCCTGCAGTCGTTGGAAAAAGCGCGCGCGGATTTAAGCGACGCCCAGCGAGCTCATGCCCGTGAGGTGGAACGGCTGATGGCGGAGCGGGAAAAATCGGTCCGCCGGGTCGAGCAGGAGAAGACGGAGGAAGCCAACGAGCTGGTGGAAGCCCAGCGCCGCCTGGCCGAGAGTCTCAAGAAGGAGCTTGGGCAAGCTCAGGCCAAGCTCGCGATGACCGAGCGGGGGCTGGTGCTGACGTTTCTCGATGAGATTTTCTTCGATTCCGGCAAGGCGGTGATCATCTTGGAAGCCGCTCCGGTGCTGGAGAAGGTGGCGGCGGTGCTGAAAGAAACCGTCCCTGATTCTCCGGTCGCCGTGGAGGGGCATACCGACAACGAGCCGATCAAGTATTCCGGCTGGAGATCCAACTGGGAGCTTTCTTCGGCGCGGGCGCTGGCGGTGGTGCATCACTTTATCGACAAGGAAGGGCTTTCGCCCGAGCGGGTCCGGGCCGTCGGTTTCGGCGAGTACCATCCGGTGGCTTCCAACGACACGCCGGAGGGGCGCCGCCAGAACCGGCGCGTTGAAATCGTGATCCTGCCCAAGATCCTTCAGAAGGTCAAGGAAAAGGAATAGGATGTCCTTCGTCAAAGGCCTCCGCTGTCGGGAATGCAGCCGGGAGTTTCCGGCGAAGGCCGTCTTTGTCTGCGAATACTGCTTCGGTTCGCTGGAGGTCGATTACGACTACCCCGGGATCCACAGCGTCCTGACCCGGCACGCGATCACGAGCCGGCCCCACAACATCTGGCGCTACCGGGAACTGCTCCCGATCGACGGCGAACCGACGGTTGGTTTTCATACGGGCATGACCCCCTTCTTCCGCGCCGACAACTTGGCCAAAGCGCTCGGCGTGAAAGAACTCTACATCAAAGACGATTCGGTTTGTCATCCCACGCTTTCCTTCAAGGACCGGGTTGTTTCGGTGGCGCTCTCCCGGGCCAAGGAACTGGGTTTCGACACGGCGGCCTGCGCTTCCACAGGGAACCTGGCCAACGCGGTCGCGGCTCTGTCCGCGCGCGCGGGGCTCAAGCGGGTCATCTTCATCCCGGCCGACCTGGAAGCGGGCAAGGTGGTGGGCTCGCTGATCTACGCGCCGAAACTGGTGGCGGTGGAAGGCAATTACGACGAGGTCAACCGCCTGTGCGCCGAGATCGCCGCGCGCTACCGGTGGGCGTTTGTCAACATCAACATCCGGCCTTATTACGCGGAAGGGTCCAAGACCTACGGCTACGAGATCGCCGAGCAGATGGGCTGGAACACGCCGGCGCACATCGTTGTCCCGGCCGCGAGCGGCTCTCTGCTTGTGAAGATCTGGAAAGGATTCAAGGAGTTCCACAAAATGGGGCTGATCTCCTCGCCTCGAACGCGGATGTACGCGGCGCAGGCCGAGGGCTGTTCTCCGATCGTGACCGCGATTCGGGAAGGATCCGACATCATCAAACCGGTCAAACCCAAAACGATCGCCAAGTCCCTGGCCATCGGCAATCCAGCCGACGGCTACTACGCGGCCGATGCGATCCGGGAAACCGGCGGATCGGGCGCTGCGGTGACCGACGCGGAAATCATTGAAGCCATGAAACTGCTGGGGCAGACCGAGGGGATCTTCACGGAGACAGCCGGCGGCGTCACGGTGGCGGCGGCGAAAAAACTGATCGACGAGAAGAAAATCCCAAAGGATGAGTCGATCGTACTCTGCATCACCGGCCAGGGGTTGAAGACCCAGGAAGCCGTGGCCGATCATATCGGCCGGCCCATCCGGATCAAGCCGACGCTGGAATCGTTTGAAGCGGAAGTGCGCGACAAGGGATAAGGAGGAGGAATTCATGGCGATTGTGGTTCGTATACCGACCCCGCTCCAGAAGCTGACCGGGGATAAGCCCGAAGTGACGGCCGAGGGCGGCACCGTCCAGGAACTGCTCCAAGATATCGACCGGCAGTATCCAGGTCTTAAGGACCGGCTGTGCGACCCCAGCGGAAAACTGCGCCGTTTCGTGAACGTCTACGTGAACGAGGAAGACATCCGTTTCCTGAATCAGGAATCCACCCCGATCAAAGATGGGGATGAAGTCTCCATCATTCCGGCCATTGCCGGCGGGGCCTAGCGAGGAGAAGATATGGCGAAGAAAATGGTTCATCTGATCTTTCCGCAGAAGCTGATCAAGAAGCCGGTGATCTACTCCATGGCCGTCAAATACAAGGTGATGCCGAACGTGCGCCGCGCCAAAGTCACGGAAACCGTGGGCGAGATGGTGCTGGAATTGGAAGGCACGCGCGAGAACCTTGAGAAAGGCGTCCGGCATCTGGTCAAGCAGGGGATCAAAGTCGAACCCGTCGTCGGCGACGTGATTGAGTGAGGATCGAGATCTCCTAAAGAAAGTCATCGAGCGGGACCCGGAGACGTTCCGGTTCCTCATGGAGCGCTACGCCGGGCCGCTGACGAACCTCGCGTTCCGTTTCCTTGGAAATCGCCCCGATGCCGAAGAAGCAGCCCAGGAACTGTTCCTGCGGCTGTACGAACACCCTCCTCATCCTGAAAAAACCGGCCGCTTGTTCACCTGGATGTACCGCGTAACCGTCCATCTCTGTTTGGACCGGCTGCGCCGGCGGCGCCGCTCGCCGCCGCTGGTTTCGCTGGACTTGCCGGTGGAGGAGGACGGGGAAGAGTCCTTGAGCCGGCAGGTGGCCGATCCCCATGCCGCTGCGCCGCGGGAGCAGGCGGCGCAGACCGAGCTGGCCGCGTCGGTCCGCCGGGCGGTGGCGGGATTGCCGGCGAAGCTTCGCGCGCCGCTGGTCCTCTCCACGCTGG
>CAZKNC010000104.1:0-5483 GCA_964553935.1 uncultured Planctomycetia bacterium
AGGTTCGCCGTCTCGGTGGGATCCGGAGCCTGAAAAAAACAGGGTTGTCTACAGCGGCCGGTACCGACACTCAGCAGTTGATCAAGGAGCGGGATGCCGCCCGCGCTCGGAAGGATTTCGCTTCTTCGGACAAGATTCGAGCTCATCTGATGGAGTTGGGCTACATTGTCGAAGATACGACCGCCGGCACTGTTGTGAGGAAAAAGCTGTGAAGAAGGGGGTCTTCATCACCTTGGAGGGGCCGGACGGCGCGGGCAAGTCCACGCACGCCAAACGGCTGGCCGCCTGGATCCGCCGGCAGGGGCGGCACGTTCTGCTGACGCGAGAACCGGGCGGTACCGCCGTCGGCATGAAACTGCGCCGCATTCTTCTGGATTCCAAACCCGGCTCCATCGATCCTTTGGTGGAACTTTTTCTCTACGAGGCCAGCCGAGCCGTGCTGGTGCGGGAAGTGATCCGGCCGGCGCTTCGGAAAGGGCAGGTGGTGCTCCTGGACCGGTTTCAGGATTCCACCTGGGTCTACCAGGGTTGGGCGGGGCGGATGAATCTGGAACTGGTTAAGACGCTGGGAACGGCGGCGACCGGAGGGCTTCAGCCGGACCGAACCATTCTCTTGGACTTGCCGGCCCGGCAGGGTTTGGCCCGGGTCCGGAAACCCAATCGGATGGAAGCTAAACCGGTCGCGTTTCATGAGCAGGTGCGAACCGGCTACCGAGTTTTGGCCCGGCGCGGCGGGCGCCGCATCCGGATCGTGAAGGTCAACGGCCCGATCGCCCAGGTCCAGGCAGAGATCCGCCGGGAGGTGTCCGATCTCTTTTAATGAGGTTCTGGGCCATGAGGCGCCGATCCGGCTGTTCCGGGGACAGATTGCCTGCGATCGCGTGGCGCACGCGTACCTGCTGACCGGGCCGGAGGGAATCGGGAAAAGTTTCCTGGCGGTAGAATTTGCCCGCGCTCTGCTGTGCGCCGAACCGGCCGGCGGCGAGCCCTGCGGCGCTTGCGATCCCTGCAGAAAAATCTCGGAAGGGGCCTGCCCGGATGTCTTGAAGATAGGCGCCGAGTCAGAAAGCGGCCAGGTCAAGATCGACCAGGTTCGAGCATTGGAAGAGTTCATGGCGCTGACCCCGTACGGCGGCCGCTGCAAGGTGGGAATCCTGGAAGGGGCCGACGAGTTGACCGAAGAGGCCACGCATGCCTGCTTGAAAATCCTGGAGGAGCCCCCCGATCGGTCGATTTTTATCCTGCTGGCCGCGGTTCCTCACCGGCTGGCGGCAACCGTGGTTTCCCGATGCCACCGGGTGCGATGCGGACTGCAGGGGGTGGAACGCGTGGCCGCCTGGCTTCAGGAAAAAGAAAAGCTCGATGCGTCCGCCGCCCGGATGCTGGCGCTGGCTTCCAGCGGGCGGATCGGCCTGGCGATTCAGCTTTCCAAGAGCGACCGGCTGGCCAAAAAGAACTCTCTGCTGGACCAGCTCCTCGGCGCCTCCCGCAGAGGAGAGCTGGAAGTTTCTCTGGCCAAGCTGACGCGGGACGACATCGCCTCCGGGCTGGAATGGTACGCTGGCTGGTGGCGCGATCTGCTGGTTCTCTCCATCGGCGGAGAGAAGAACTGGCTGGTGCACCAGGATCGCCTGGAAGATCTCCAGAAAAATCTCGATGTCATTGCAAGGAGCGAAGCGACGAAGCAATCTCGCTCCATCGTATCCGAAATCCTGCTGGACCGGATCGAACGGATTTATCGGATCCAGGAAGCGGTCCAGAAGAACGCCAACACCCGAACCGCAGTCGCCGCGCTCTTGAGCCGGAATGCCTAAACCTTTCTACTTAACGACGCCGCTGTACTACGTCAACGCGAAGCCGCATCTGGGTCACGCCTACACGACGGTGGTGGCCGACTGCCTGGCCCGCGCGCACCGCCAGCGGGGGGAAGAGGTGTTCTTGCTCACCGGCACCGACGAGCACGGCGAGAAGATCGCGCAGGCGGCGAAAGCCGCGGGGGTTTCTCCGAAGGCGTTCGTGGATGAAACCGCGCAGACGTTCAAATCTCTCTGGAAGATGCTCGGCATTTCGTACGACCATTTCATTCGGACGACCGATCCGGAACATGTCCGGGGAGTCCAGCAGTTCCTGGAGGCCTTGAAAGGAGCGCTCCAGCCCGGCACCTATACCTTTTGGTACTGCGTGCCGTGCGAGACCGGCTGGACCGCAGGAGATTTCGTCGATCCGGTCAAGAAATCCTGTCCCACTTGCCAGCGGCCGGTGGAGCAGGTGACCGAGGATGATTATTTTCTGAACCTGGAACAGCACCGGGCCTGGCTGAAAAGGCACATTCAAGCGCATCCGGAATTTATCCAGCCGGAATCGCGCCGCAATGAAGTGCTCGGCATGCTGACGAAGGAACTGCCGCCGCTGTGCGTGACGCGGCCGAAAGAGCGGGTCTCCTGGGGAATCGAGGTGCCGTTCTCACCCGCGCACGTTACTTACGTTTGGTTCGACGCCCTGCTCAACTACATCACCGCGCTGGGCTGGCCCGACGGCGGGAAATACAAAAAATTCTGGGAAGACGCCGGCGCTCTGCACTTGATCGGCAAGGACATCATCCGGCACCACGGCCTCTACTGGCCGATCATTCTGCACGCGCTGGGTCTGCCGCCGCCGAAGACGATCTTCGCGCACGGCTGGTGGATGGTGAAGGGCGAAAAGATGTCCAAGTCGAAGGGGAACATCGTGGAGCCGGCTGCCGTCGTGGAGGCCTATGGGCTGGACGCACTGCGCTACTTCCTGCTCAGAGATGTCCCGCTCGGCGACGACGGCGTTTTTTCCGAGGAAGCCCTCGTTAAGCGGATCAACGCGGATTTGGCCAACGACCTGGGCAACCTGGTCTATCGAACGCTGACGATGCTGGAAAAACATACCGGCGGAAAAATCCCGGCCGGCCGGCCGGATCCAAAAACCGTGGAGCGTGTGGCCGCGGCAGAGCAGGGGATTTGGGAAGCGCTCCAGCAGACGGCTCCAGGGGACGCCTTGAAGGTTTTATGGGGACTGATCACGCAGGCCAACCGACTGGTGGAAGAAAAAGCCCCCTGGACGCTGGCGAAAGAAAACCGCCGGCAGGAACTGGAGGAATTTTTGTATCAGCTGGCCGACACGGTGCGGGCGATCACGCTGCTGCTGTGGCCGTTTTTACCTGCCGCCGCGGAATCTGTTTGGAAACAGTTAGGGTTTACCAGTAATCTTAGCGGCCAACGATTACCTGAAGCATTGCGCGAACAGATCTCCGCCGGTCAAGAAATACGAAAAGGGTCCCCTCTTTTTCCTCGGATTCAGTGAGCGTGGTTGTGGGATTGGGATTGGCCGGCGTGCCGTTTCTCTTCCAGCGGGACGATCTTCCCGGCCTTGATTGCCCGCAAGCAGGCCTCCGCGACCGTTGGATCAAAGTGGTTGCCCGCGCAGCGCTGTATTTCTTGACTGGCTTTTTCCAGCGAGATGCTTTGCCGATAAGGGCGGGTGGAGATCATGGCGTCCAGCGCGTCGGCCACCGAGATCACGCGGGCTTCCAGCCGGATCTGCTCCCCTTTTAATCCCTGAGGATAACCGGTCCCGTCCCATCGTTCGTGCTCCTGATGGACCATATCGGTGATGTCCTTCATGAAGGTCAGCGGTCCCAGAATCCGGGCACCCCAGACCGGATGCGTTTTGATGATCTCGAATTCCTCTTTGGTCAGAGGGCCCGGCTTCATGAGGATGCTGTCCGGGACGGCGATCTTACCCAGGTCGTGCAGAGTACAGCCGTGCATCAGCCGTTGGATCCGTTCCCGATTGAAGCCCAGCTCCTGCCCGATCGCCTTGGCGTAAACGGCCACATTGTGCGAGTGGCCGAACAGATAGGTATCCTTGGCGGACATCGCTTCGATCAGAGAGGTGACCGTTTCCAGGTAGGTTTCCTGCAGGCGGCGGTTCGTTTTTTCCAGGTCGCGGGTCCGCTCGGAGGATTTGTCTTCCAGGCGGCGGTTCCATTCCAGCATCTGCGCTTTGAGCTGTTCCATCTGGCTGTTCTTGTGGCGCATTTCCCTGGAAAAACGAAGGTACCAAAAGAGGCCCCAAAAGGCGCAGAGGATATAAACCGCGGTGAACAGCCAAAAGCCGGGAATGGTCCTAAGTGGTTACTCCGTCGATAGTATACTATACGCATGAAACCGATTTATTTTGATTACAATGCCACGGCTCCCCTCCATTCCGAGGTCCGGCAGAGGGTCCGACCCTTCATGGAAGAGGCCTATGGCAACCCCTCCAGTCTGCACGCGCTGGGCCGCCAGGCCCGGGCGGCCGTTGAAGAGACGCGAAACGGTCTCCTGAGGGCGTTCGGCGATCCGCGGGGGAAAGTTGTTTTCACTTCCGGAGGGACCGAGGCCGATAACCTGGCACTGACCGGGACCGCGCGAGCGCTGCGGGCCAAAGGAAACCATCTGATCGTTTCCTCGATTGAGCACAGCGCGGTCCTGCAGTCCGCGCGGGCGCTGGAAAAAGAAGGATTCCGCGTGACGCTTGTTCCGGTCGATGGCCGCGGCGGGGTGGATCCGGAGCGGGTTCGGAGCGCCATTACTCCGCAAACGATTCTCCTTTCGGTCATGCATGCCAACAACGAGGTGGGCACCATCGAGCCGGTGGAGGAGATCGGCCGGATCGCGCGCGAGCGGGGCGTTTTTTCCCACACCGATGCAGTGCAGTCGTTCGGGAAGCTGCCGGTGGAAGCCGGCCGGCTGGGAGCTGATCTCATTTCGATTTCGGCGCATAAACTGGGCGGCCCGAAAGGAGCCGGAGCCCTTTACGTGCGGGAAGGGGTGAAGCTGGAGCCGATCCTGCACGGCGGGCCTCACGAGAAAAATCTTCGGGCCGGCACCGAAAACGTTATCGGGATCGTGGGGTTGGGCGCGGCCGCGGAAACGGTTCTGCGGGAGATGCGGGATGGGACGTTGGACCGGGTCCGCCGCCTGCGCGATCGGCTGGAGAGGGGTTTGCGCGAAAAGATCCCAGACGTGGAACTCAACGGCCATCCGGAAGCCCGGGTGCCGGGGACGTCGAACTTGAGTTTTATCGGCTGCGACGGAGAAACCCTGCTGATGGCGCTGGATCTGGCCGGGATTTGCGTCTCGACCGGTTCCGCCTGTTCCTCCGGCTCCACCCGGCCTTCGCACGTGCTGACTGCGCTGGGGCTTTCTCCCGAACGGATCCAGGGTTCCATTCGCTTTTCGCCAGGATGGGGCGCCCATGAGAAGGAAGTGGACGAGGCGCTGAATCGAATCCCGCCGGTGATCGAGCGGATCCGAAAAGTTCGGAGAAGCCATGCAGCTGGTTGACACCCATTGCCACCTTCACCGGGCGGAATTCGAAGGCCGGCAGCAGGAGATTATCGACCGGGCGAAAGCCGCCGGGGTCGTGGCGTTCTTGGATCCGGCGACCGATTTCGCGTCGAACCGGGCCGT
>CAZKNC010000105.1:0-669 GCA_964553935.1 uncultured Planctomycetia bacterium
TTGGGGGCCGGCTCTGGATCTACAGCAATCCGATTGACGTGCTAGAATGAAGCAAATTCCTTAAAGGAGGTAAGCATGGCCGATTGGAAAGCCGTGGTAGAACGAATCAAGGATCCCACGCACTTTAAGGCCTACCTTCAAGCGAACACCCGCCGAAATCTTCGCATGATTCCACTCCTCTTCTTCGCGGCGTCCCTGTTTCATACGTACCTGCTGGCGTTCCGATACGACGGTTTCAACCTGCAGAGAGGGGCGCACGCGATCGGGCAGGGAAATTATTTTTTGGGCACCGTGGAGTGGTTCCTCGTCCCGTTTCTTGCGTTCTTTGGAATGGGTTTCGTCCGGACGGCTGGTACGGCGCTGGTGATGGGACAGTTGAAGCGGATTCCGAGCGGCTTAACCATAGCGGCCAAAGAGGTGCAGGCCCACGCGGTCGAGCGGCCTTTTCAGGAGTGGGCGCTGATCTACGTGGGCGGGATCTCCTTGATCGCTCAATATTTCCGCCAGCCCTATGGAACCTCAACCGGGTTGTTGTTCTTGGCCCTGGTCGCGCTGGCGGCGGCCGCACTGGCGATCCAGCTGCTGCCGCCGAGCAAAGCCCGCGTGCCTGTCCGCCAACAGGTATGGTTCATCGCGCTGTGTGCGGCACTCGGGCTGGGATTGGGATCC
>CAZKNC010000105.1:679-5476 GCA_964553935.1 uncultured Planctomycetia bacterium
GCTGGGGCTCTTCATGGTTGGTTTCGGCGTGTTCCTTAAATGGAGACGAACCAGCGGCAAGCCGCCTCATCCGGGAGAGAAGATATGCGTTTGGATGCTTTTTGGGATTGCCGGCTGGCTCCTTTCGCAGGAGCTTCTTTGGGCCGATGACGGAGGATGGGTGGAGTTTAAATCGGACAACCCGGACAAAGCGCTCTGGGATTGGGCGGTCGATGAGGGCGGCAGAAAGGTCATCGCCCATGGTGCTGCGGGAGGAGCGGTTGCGACCGCCGGCGGATTGGCGGGCGATTACGCCGGAACGACTGCGGGACGGATGACCAAGGGTGGGGGCGGCTGGGTACAGCCCCGGTAACCCGGCCGATCAAGGCCGATACCGGCCGTCTTCCTGGACCGAGACGAACACGGATCGCCAGGGTTTTTTTGTCACGCCGAACTGGTAGATGCCCCGTTCGTTCAGCGTGATCTCCGAAGTCCCTCCGGCGGGAAGGATCTTCTCTTGAGCTCGATTCAGCGGGGTGGTGGGGGTTCGGAACATGAGCCGGATCGGCTCCTCCAGAGTGTTTTGGATTCGCAGGGAACTCAACCGGGGAAGGTCGGACCAGCCGGGATAGATCGCCGCTTTTCCCACTTGCAGCTGTCCAGCCCGTAACGAGGGCTGTTGGGTGACCGGCTGCCAAGCGGTCACGAACCAGACGGCGACTCCCGCCAGAAGGCACAAGGTCCACATGGGTCTGACGGGTTTCTGCGGATTCCGGCAAAGTCTTCCCAAAGGAAAACCGTAAAACAGATGCGCGGCATAGGCCAACCCCAGCGCGCTGTACGCGGAACGAATCCGAAACACCTCACCGAACGCCGTGTAAACGGCGACCGTCTCAAGCAGAAGTCCCCAAACCACGGCCCAGATCCAATGTTTCCTGAGTAAGAGGAAACTGTAGATCCAGCCGAAAGTGATTCCGTTGGAGAGATGATAGAAGAAACCCCACCCGTCGGTCCATGGGGTGGAAAAGGCGCCACCTGAAATCCAGACCCCATAACTGCGGATCGGAGGGAAGGGGTTCTGACCTGCCCAATGAAACGGGATGCGGACGAGATCGTAGCCCAGGGTGCCCCAGAGCCCTCCCCAAAAACCGGCTCGGACCTTCAGGAGGAAGAGGGCGTCTCCCACGGCCCGTGAGCGGATCCAGGCGGCCAGCATTGCCAGAGAGCAGGGCACGCCGACCAGAACGGCCAGGGTCCGCATGGAAGCGATTCCATAAAGGTGGCCCAGCAATAAAGCGATGGAGCTGAAACTGCCGAGGAAGAAAACGGCGTGGCGTGCTGTCCGAGCGGACACTAACGTCTGACGGCGGCCGGCCCCTCTTCGTGAACTCGGACGAAGGAGGCCTCTTTCCAGCCGGCGGGCGCCTGGCTGCAGTGTTCGTCGATCTCCATGAGCTGGAATCGACCGGAGAGGTGGTCCTCATCCTCGGAAACGCCCATCTCCAGGTTGGCCCATCCTTCCGACAGGCCGCACCGCTGCTGCCATTCCGGCGGGTAGCGGACTTTCATCTTTCCGTTCATCTGGGTGCCGTTGAGTGTTCCTTGAAAAAGAACTCGCCCCTGCTGGGTGGCGGCTTCCACGGAGGAGTCCACGTGCCGGATCCGAACCTCCACCCCGCTGGAGCGCCAAAGGCCGTTGAGGTCCAGCTCCCGTTTGAGCTGGATCGTGTGGTTTGAATCCGGTCCTCCCCTGCTGTTCGGTTCGAGATTTTTCCACTGAAGCGTGTCCGAATCCAGCGAGATCACGGTGGCCGGATCAGCGTCCAACGCCAAATCTCCAAGCGAAACACCGGCGACTTGAAAGGCGAGCGTCCTCTCGGACCGCTGAACCGGGATCGGCCCCAAGCGGCCCATCCAGGCCTTTCCGCCTCCGGCATCCGCCAGCGGCGCCTCCTGGTCCTTGATGCGAACCCGCGGGGAACCTTTCATTTCCTCCGAGAAAATGGCCAGGATCTCCAGCGAATCGATCTGGTTTTTTCCCCGGTCTATTTTAAGCTCATTCTTCGTCACCTGTAGCCGCCGGGCATCCGCAGCTCCTTGCCAGCTGGCCTGATAGGCCGGGCCTTTTCCGGGCTGGGTCACCCGAACCTCCTGCAGGATGGGCGGCTCTGAAACGACTGCGGCCACCGAAATGTCGCTCGGCCGAGAGTCGGGATTGGCGGCCACCAGCAGGACCCGGCTGGTCCGGTCGAAGAAGAAGCCGTAGTTTTCCACCGTCAGCTGAGAGGAATTCCTGCCTGCGTCAAACGCCAATGGATTAACGCTGACTACGTCGAGGGGTGTCCACCTCCTGGTAAGTTGGATGACTTTAGAGAGAACGGGGGCAGAGCCGTCTTTCCGCTGAATGACCAGCCGCAGGCGGGAAGGACCGGCGGTCCCCTCCGGCGCGATGAGGTCGAAAGAGGAGGCGGAAAAGGGCTGAAGCGTGAAGTCGGAGGGTTCCACCCGCTGGCCCGCATCGTCCCAGGCGGCAAGATAGCGGTCCTTTGTTTGCAGCCGAGGTACCAGGTTCGCGCGTATTTCCGCTCCGCGGGGGACGTTCCATCGAGCGTGGGTTTTCAGCCAGACCGCCACGGCGAAATCGACCAGCGATTGCTGGAACGGTTCGGCCCCGCCCAGCGTATTTTGAACGGCCTGCATGCCGTTGCCCGAACCCGTCGCCGAGAGGTTCTCCCAGATCCGCCGGATGGATGCGGCCCCGTCCGGCTGATGCGCGCTCAAGTATTTAAAGAAGACGGCTCCGCCGTAGGGCATGGAGCGCAGGTTCGCGTCGCTGGGGTTGTAGCTGTCAAGACTCATCCCCATGCCCCACAGAAGGTACCAAGCCGGCATGTGCCGAAGGAACGAACCGATGACCGGAGCGCCCGGGGTCCGTTCATCCTCGGACCAGGCGGCGGTGGCTTCCCACATCCAGCGCGCGCCCGCGGTGAAATGGGCATCGTACGCGTGCTGAATGAAATGGAAGAACTCGTGGGTGATCAACGCTGTCGCAAAGGCGCGGTTCTCCCCGACGCTCAGGTCGTCATATTTCAGATCGAAGTAGGGATCCGCGGTCCTGGTAAAGACCCGATAGAAACCGGCCGCCCACTGCTCGTTTGCCGCGGTGAAGGAAGGCCGGATGTAGGCGGCGACCCGGTGGGCATCGGCGAAGGCCGGATGCCGATAGCCGGCGTCGCGGAAGAATCTCCAGGATGCTTCCAGGTTTTCCACGGCGAAATCGACGTACTCGAGCGGGATGTCGTTGGGATTGTAGTAAACGGCAAAGTTCTCGGAGAGCTCGACCTCTGAAAAGACGGCCCCATTCGGGTCTTGGAAGCGGAACCGCCCATCGCCCGATGGCGCGGCTTCAAACACCAGCTCCTTTTGCGCCAGCGCCTGGGAAGGGAAGGATCCCAGCGCCAGAAGCAGAAGGACGCTCCCGGCGAAGGTTTTTTTATTTTTCCTGAGGGGGCGACGCTTTCTTCTGAAGAGAAATCTCATGAAGGCCCGCATTTTTGATGGACAGCTCTGTGGAAAAATCCACCTTGCCGTATTCCTCGGTCATGACCCGGAAATCTTCCTTTTGTACGTCCCCTTTGGGGACCGGAGCGAAAAGCTCCTGTGTCACGGAGGTTGCGTGGCGAAGGCGAGACAGCAGCAGCTCCCCTTCGGCCAGCAGGACCGATTTCTTTCCGGAAAAGACCACTTCGATCTGGCCGGGTTCTTTCTCGGAGAGGGTCAAGGCCTGGGCTGGGATCAGCCGGATCTGGGTGGTCTCGGAGATGGAGCTGTTGATCCCCAGATGCAGGGTTTCTTCGGGCTTCTCGTAGACGGGGAGATCCACATGGGCTGGATAACGGCTGAAGATGTAGTAATGGGCCGAACCGCCCTCCCGGCCCTTCCCCTCGTACCGGACCTGGTGGACCAGGAACAACTTGGCCTCTTTCTCGATCTCCATGGGAGATTTGTCGAGGAAGAGACGGAACTGCTCTTTCTCTTTTCCCTCGGCGATTGCTTGCTGGGCCGCCTCGGTCACCCACAGGCGTCCTTCGGAAAAAATAAAAGGGGAAGGGGATTCGGGGGCATCGAGGATGAAAAGGTTATCCGGGAAACTGTCTTGATTGACTTCTTTGAGTTCCACATAGAGCGCCTGCGGTTTCCCTTGAGGTTTTGACGGGGCAGGGGCAGCAACGGCCGGTTTCGGAGGCGGGGCAGATTTCGAAGCGGGAGAAGGGGGCTTCTCACATCCGGCAGCGGCCAAGAAGGCCAAGAGAACCCACATCCGAATGCTTCGGGTGGAAAACACGGGATTAGTTTAAAGGCGCCTTCGAATAATTTCCAGAAAATTCTGTGCTAGAATGAAAATTCATTGCGCTCGTAGCTCAGCTGGATAGAGCACTAGCTTGCGGAGCTAGGTGTCGGGGGTTCAAATCCCTCCGAGCGCGCGTCTTTATTTTCTTCGGCCCAATTCCTTTTGGGGAGGGGTGTCTGAGCGGCCGAAAGAGATCGCCTGCTAAGCGATCGACTTGCCAAAAGCGGGTCCCTGGGTTCGAATCCCAGCCCCTCCGTACTTTAGAACGATGAGCTATCTCGTACTCGCGCGCAAGTATAGGCCTCAAACCTTCTCGGAAATCCTGGGCCAGGATCCGATCGTCACCACGTTGACCAACGCGATCAAGCAAAAGCGGATCGGCCAGGCCTACCTGTTTTCCGGTCCGCGCGGGACCGGCAAGACCTCCACGGCCCGGATCTTCGCCACGGCGATCAACTGCAAGGAAG
>CAZKNC010000106.1:0-5465 GCA_964553935.1 uncultured Planctomycetia bacterium
CCGGTTTCAGGTCTTTCAATAGCCCGAACCTTCTTCCGCGCGGATCCACGACTCGCGTGCCGTTTAAATCGATCACGTAGTACACCCTCTCGGTGAAATTCCAGCTGGGAATCCCTTCGCTGACCACCAGCGTACCGGCGCCCAAATCCACGGATTCGATGCGGCCGGAGGCCCAGAAGGTCTCGGTCCGCAGCGGTTTGACCGTGACGAGCTGGGCCAGCCGCTGGCCCTGGGGATCCAACAGGAATTCCACCTGAACGACGTCGCCCACTTGCAAGTCGCTGAGCGAAAGGAAACGCTGGCCTTCCAGATCGATCACCCGCGTCTCCTGCAGATCCAGAACGTAATGCGTGACGACCGGCGTGACGCTTCCCGGGACAACCTGCGTGACGGTGAGCACGCCCGTTCGCGGGTCCAGGGCAGTGATCTCTCCAACGATCCAGCGGCGCTGGTTGACGGCGTCTACGGTAATGGTGCGCGCCTGCCGCTCGCCATCCACCTGGGCGTATTCCACCCGCACGAGGTACCCCGGTTGAAGGTCGTAAAGATTCAAAAACTGCTTATCCATCGGATCCGTGACCGCGGTATCCCGCATATGGAGCCGGTACCGGTTCGTCCGGGTTTCGCTTTCCCCGGGAGTGATTTCGCGCAGCGTGAGCCATCCGTTGGGGATATCCACGGCGGCGATCTCTCCGGCAACCATCTTGATATCGGTCCGCTGTTCCGCTCTTCGATGAGGTTCTTCGCCGATGCCGGCCGGCTGCTGGCGCGCGGCGCTGTCCGGTGAAATTTCAACAACCCCCCAAGATGCCGTCGGGTTGGGGAGGAAAAGAAGGGCGGCGAGAACGCCCGGGATCAGCCGTTTCATATGCATTGCGACACCTCCATGGTTAACGAAAAAGCGCATTTTTGCCCTCTGTATACAAATCTACAAAACCAAGATGACGTGGCCATGAATTCAGGATGAAAAGACTGTCATTTAAATGTCATCTGCACGTTAGGTTGCTGCTGCAGAGTTAAAGGAGCGAAAAAGGGAGGGAACATGCCGCATATCCAGCCGAGGAATTATGAGCATCTTCTGCAGGGGACGGCTTTTTCAAAGCCCCAGCTGAAGGCACATTTCAAGCTTTACGAAGGCTACGTCAAAAAACTCAATGAGATTCTCCACCGCCTCAAAAACGCGGACCGTTCCGCCGCCAACTACTCGTTTGGAAGCTATTCGGAGCTCAAGCGGCGCGAGCCGGTGGCTTACAACGGGATGGTTCTGCACGAGCTCTATTTCGATGCGCTCGGGCGCAAGGGTGCCACCTGCCCGGACGCCGCAGTCAAAGAAAAGCTCGCGCAATCCTATGGTTCGTGGAATGATTGGCTCAAGGACATGAAGGCCGCCGCTTCCTCCTGCCACGGGTGGGCCTTGGTGGTGTTCGATCCCGTGGAGAAGAAGCTCAAGACCGATGTGGTTTCCAGCGAACACCATGTCGGTTTATTCGCGAACAACCCGATCCTGATCGCGCTGGATCTCTGGGAGCACGCGTATAACATCCAGTTCGGGATCGACAAACCGGAGTATCTGGCCGCTTATTTCGAATCGCTGGAATGGGAAGTGATCCGCGGACGTTTTTCAAAACTAGAGGAGGCAGCCCCATGACCCCAACCCTCGAACCGATTGCCTCACTGATTGCCGGGATTCTGATCCTTGTCATGCCCCATTTGCTGAATTACATCGTGGCCATTTATTTGATTCTGGTCGGTCTGCTCGGCCTCATCGGTTGAAGACGGGCCGGGGTTCCATGAACGCCGCCGCCCTTTTTGTTCGATGCCTGGAGGCGGAGGGCGTCGAATTCATTTTCGGTTTGGCGGGCGAGGAGAATCTGGAGATCCTGGACGCCCTGGCCGATTCCCGCATCCGGTACATTCCGGTTCGCCACGAACAGGCCGCGGCTTTTATGGCCGATGTCTATGGGCGGCTGACCGGAAAAGCGGGCGTCTGCCTAAGCACGCTGGGGCCGGGGGCCACTAACTTGGTCACGGGGGTCGCGGACGCTTTTCTCGACCGGGCTCCGATGGTGGCGATAACAGCCCAGGTGGGTTTGGAGCGGCTCCACAAGGAATCCCACCAAGCCATCGACGTGGTGGGAATGTTTCGAACCATCACCAAATGGAACACGCAGGTTGAGCGGGCTTCCGTCCTGCCCGAAGTGGTCCGGAAGGCTTTCAAGCTTGCTCAGGCGGAGAAGCCGGGTCCCTGCCATGTTGAGCTTCCAGAGGATATCGCTGCCGCGCCCACGGAAGGAACCCCATTGCGTGCCGAGAGGCCTCGGCGTCCTTCGCCGGATCGCCCGTCCCTCGTGAAAGCGGCCGAGCTCATCCAGGCCGCTCGCCGCCCGATTTTCTTGGCGGGCAACGGCGTTATCCGGGGCCGCGCCGCGGAAGAACTGCGCCGCTTGGCGCGCGCCAGCGGGGTTCCGGTCGCCAATACCTTTATGGGAATGGGGGTCATGCCCTGGGAGGATGAGCTGTCCCTTCTCTCGATCGGCCTGCAGGCGCACGACTATGTCCATTGCGGTTTTGACCAGGCGGATTTGGTCATCGCGGTCGGCTATGATTTCGTGGAATACGCGCCCCGGCTTTGGAATCCCAAGCGGGACAAGAAGATCATCCACATTGATTTCACTCCGAGTGAAGTCGACGAGGCTTATCAACCGGAAGTGGAAATCGTCGCGGATGTTCGTGAAACGCTGGAGCTTTTGACGCCGCTGGTTGGCTCGCCCAAGCAGCTGGTTTATCCGAAAAAACTGCGCCAGTACATTCTGGAAGATCTGGAAAGAGCTTCCCAGGCAGACGGCGTCCCCATCAAACCCCAGCGGATCCTGCGGGATTTAAGAACCGTCCTCAAGCCCCATGATTTGGTCATCAGCGATGTGGGAGCGCACAAACTGTGGGTCGCTCGGATGTTTCTGACCTATGAGCCCAACACGGTGATCATCTCCAATGGGTTCGCTTCCATGGGCATCGCTCTGCCGGGGGCGATTGCCGCCAAGCTGGCGGAGCCGGAACGTCCGGTCGTGGTGGTCAGCGGAGACGGCAGCTTCCTCATGAATTCACAGGAGCTGGAAACGGCGGTGCGCCTGGGAGTCAACCCGGTCGTGCTGATTTTTAATGACAACGGTTTCGGCTTGATCCAGGCCAAGCAAGCCGCCAAGTTCAAAAGAACTTTCGGGGTGGAGTTCGGCAACCCGGATTTTGTCACCTACGCGGAGTCGTTTGGAGCCAAAGGTTATCGAGTAGAATCCGCCGGCTCTTTTCAAAAGATTCTTCGAGAGGCACTCTTACAAAAGGTCCCCAGTGTCATCGAGATTCCCATTGACCAGGGAGAGCACATTCGATTGATGGAACAGCTGGGCCACTCCGTCTGCCCGGTTTAAGGGAGGTTCATCTCGGCCAGGCCGTATTCGTAGACGAGCCGGGCGCCCAAATGAGCGGCGTACGCCAGAACCCCACAGGTCAGCACCAGAAATCCCCAGGCGATCCAGCGTGAGCGCCGGCTCATCTGTTGACCGGCGGCCAAATGCCATCCATTGACGGCCGCCGCCAGGGCGAACGCGAGCGTTCCGATCGTGCCGTGCATCTCGAGTACATTCCGGCTTTCCTCCAGCACGGGACGAGCTCCCGCCGCGGCAATTCCGCCTGTGATAACCGCCAGCAGAGCGCCCCACGTGCCCAGCACCAGATTCCACAACGCTACGCGATGCCAACCGGCCCGGGGAAGAATCAGGGCGAGCGTTTCAATAAGGAGAGCCACCACCAGCAGCGCGATCGGAAAATGCACCACCATCGGGTGAAACACTGCGGCCGGCATGGTTTTTCCGCCCCTTAGCCGCCGGATTTAATCGGTCGGCGTTCTCGGAAGAAAGTCAGACGGCCCAGCTTGATGGTTTGATCCATCGAGCGGGCCCATCGGGGACGACCGAAGGCCTCCACGTTTTCAAAATGGGTGGCCTGCCGGCTTAAATTGGAACCGTTTTCGGCGGCTTCCAATGCTTCCCGGGCTTGACGATGCACCCAATCGGGCTGTTTTTGCAGGAAACGATTCAAGTCTCTGCGGCGGATCCCCGCAAACCCTTCGGGGTTCCATCGACGGTTCCGGAGCACTTCCGCCACGCCGACCTTGCACGCGAACGGCTCCCCTGCGGCTTCGGTGATGACGATGGCTTCCAGCAACTGCCGCGGCGGACCGGCCGGAAAGGCCGAGGCCTCTCCGGCGGCCACCAGGACGCCCATTGCCGCCAAAAACCCAACGACTCCGAAATGCAGCGATCGAGCCATGGGTTCGGCTATTCAACCGGTCCCGATGCCGGCGGTGGAGGAAAAGAGATCGGAGGAGTTTTCACCACGATCGATGTGGCGACCTCTTTGCCCGATCTCACCCGATAAATCGCTTTCACCTGTTGACCCGCCACCAGCTCACTGAACGGAGCCGGTTTGCCTCCCAGCAGGACCGTTGTCTCCTGAGGGTCCAGCGAGACCAGTTCGATCCCCTGATCGGTTCTCAGGGAAAGCAGGGGAGGAGTTGCCGCCATGTCGATCGACTCCACAACCCCTTCGATCTCACGCGGTTCGGAAAATCCCGGAATGGCCCATTGTTTGGCCGCGTACACGGAGGCCGAAACCGCTAAAAGCGCCGCTGCAAAAATCAGCCATCGTTTCATTGTAAGCACCTCCTCTTTTCATCGAAAAGTGTACCGGCGCCAGATGAATGGAAGATGAGAAGGAGATTAAAGAATGTTCATCTGCTGCTTGCTACAATGGGGGCAAATTCCATGCTGCGCACCCGCTGGCTTTTCGCTTCGCTGGTCGGGATCGGGTTCTTCCTGGTGTTTGTCCAGGCGGACGCTCCTTCCCTGGATTCGGACGGCATCCACTACGCCACGGTCGCCAAGGAAGCCGCTCGAAGCAGCCGATGGCTTCTGCCGTACGATCCCATCGTGGAGGGGAATTATTATTTTCATCTCCACGGAAGCGTGTGGCCCACCGCGGTCCTTTATAAACTTCTCGGGGTTTCTCCGGCGACTGCCAAGCTGTACTCCATGGCGATGACGGTGGCCGCCACGGCCGGGCTTTTCGTGTTGGGTTCCCACCTGGTAACTCCCTGGGCCGGCTGGTGTTCCGGGTCGATCTCCAGCGCCTGGCGGGCGTAGCGCAGGCCGAAGTATTCCTCGGCCTGGCTCGCATTGTAGACCGCGGGCGGCAGCACCAGCTGCTTGCCGTCCCACTGCCAGATGGTGATGACGTTGGGCTCCGGGAAGTGCACCTTGTGCTGGTAGTAGCGTTCCGCCTCGCGGACGAGTGCCTCTCGGGCAGGCGGCAGCTTGTCCACCTCCGTGCCCAGAAAGAGCGCCAGGGCCTCCAGCGCTTTCCGGCGCACCAGCGCCGTCGGAGTCGATCGAAGCTTTTGCTCGAGGAGC
>CAZKNC010000107.1:0-5450 GCA_964553935.1 uncultured Planctomycetia bacterium
AACTGAGGAAAAAATTGATGAACCCAGGCGGTTTGACCTCCACCCGTTCCACGGAACCCGCGAGCGGAGAATCGTTCAGCAGCTGTTCGAGCCGGACGGCAAGGGTCCGCGCCAGTTCCACCGGAGCTTTTCGGTGCCGAGCCGCCAGCTGCATCGCCACCGAGCAGGCCAGATCCCCGTGGGAGGAATTGCGCGGCGGTTCCAGTCCCGTTTCGGTCGAATCGGATTCGAGATGAAGATCCTTCAGAGCCTGCCGGAGGGTTCCGCGCAGGGCAGATTCAAATTCTTGGGGAGAGATCATTTCTTACGGGAAATTTTGTGCGCAGAGGCACCTGGTGCCGCTTCCTTCAGCGGCAGCCGGATTTGGGGAGCGTCGGCCCACATCCGCTCCAGCTCATAGAAGCTTCGAGCTTCCGGCGAAAAAATATGGGCGATGATGGAGCCGAAATCCAGCAAAAGCCAGCCGCCTTCCGGATGCCCCTCCCGGTGGCGAAGCCGGATCCCTTCCCCGTCCAGGGTTTCTTCCAGATGATCCGCGACGGCCTGGACCCGGCGGTCCGACTCGGCGCTGCACAGAAAGAAGTAATCGAAGCTGTAGGAAAGCTTCCGCAGGTCGAGGATGACCGGCTCTTCAGCCTTGGCGTCCAAGGCCGTCTGAGCCATCCGCAGAATAAGCTGGCGGGAAGTCTTGGCTATGGCTTGAGGATCCGGTACAACCCTGTCCCGCAATCCGGGCACTTGCCTTTCATCGCGGGGCGCCCATTCTTCATGGTGACATTCTGGGCATCCTTCATTTCTTTCTTGGCCTTGCACTTGACGCAATAAGCTTCCATGAGGACTGTCCTCCATTGTGGGGGGGTGACGAACCCACCGAAATTATCACGCGCCCGACGGACTGTCAAGACGCGGCCGAATTACCTTGTCCTTCGTCGATCTCCCCGACAATCTCTTCAATCAAATCTTCCAGCGTCACCAGCCCAATGGCCCGCGCTTGCTCATCCACCACGATCGCGATCTGCAGATGGCGTTTCTGGAATTCCTGCAGAACGTCGCTGACCCGCTGGTCGGATCGCACCTCGAACGGGGGGTGGATCAAGTCCTGGAGCTGGATCAGCCATCCCTCGCGCCAGATGTGCAGCATCTCCTGGGCGTAGATCACCCCGACGATCCGGTCCGGCGTATCGCGGTAGACCGGAATGCGGGAATGGCCCTGCTCGGTCAGCACCGTCAGCACCTCATCGTGCGCAGCTCCTTCCGGGACGCAGACCATTTGATCGGCCGGGATCATCACGTCCTCGATCTTCAAATCCCCGAACTCGAAGATCCGATGCAGAAGGTTCTTCTCATCCTCGCCGAGCACACCCTGTTCCTTGCCGACCTCGATCATGATTTTGATCTCTTCTTCGGTCACCAGCGGCGAACGCGGCCCGGCTTCCACGCCAACGAAACGCAAAAACCCGTTGCTGAACCGGGTGAATATCCTCGTCGGCGGACTTAGGATCTTCAGCAGGACCGAGAGGACGGGGGCCAGCACCAGCGCCAGCCGATCGGCTCGACGGATCGCCAGCACCTTCGGCGTAATCTCTCCGAACAGGATGAGGATCGATCCCATCACCACCGTTGCAACCAGGACCCCATTCTCCGGACCGATCCAGGCAATACAGAGCGCCGCCCCAATGCTGGAGATCGCGGTGTTGACGAAGTTGTTGGCCAGAACAATGGAGCTGATCATCTCGTCAATGCGGTTGACGAGCCGCTGAAGCGTCTGCGCATGGCGCAACCCGCGCTGGACCATGTGCCGCAGGCGCAATTTGGAAAGCGCGACCAGTGACATCTCCGATAAGGAGAGAAAGAAAGAGACCGCCAACAGCAGGATCATCAGCACCAGCCCCACCAGGATCATCGGTACAATCCCCTCTGCTGGAGGTAGTCCTCTACCGGCGGAGGAACCAGCCCTTCCACCGAACGGCCGGAACGAATCCGGTCCCGGATTTCGGAAGAGGAAATATCCACCGTCTGTACCGGGATTTCCAGGACCCCTTCCGTCCGTGAGGGGATTTCCCCGGGCCTGGGAACAGCGACGAATCGGACTTTCTTCATCAGCTCGCTCATCTCCCGCCAGGTCGAGAGCTCCCGCGCGGTATCCGACCCGATCAAAAAGAACCATTCCGTATTCGGATCGGGCCGCTGGGCCTGAAGATGGCGCACGGTATCTATCGTATAGGAAAGAGCCGGCCGGTCCAGCTCCACCCTGGAAAGCCGGAACTTCGGATGGCCCTGGATGGCCAGCTCCACCATCCGGGCGCGATCCTCGGCGCTGACGCCGCCGGGCAGATCCTTGTGAGGAGGCAGGCGGGCCGGGATCCACCACACTTCATCGAGCTCAAGCTGTTTCAACGCCCCCTCCGCCAGCAGTAAGTGCCCCCGATGAACCGGATTAAACGTCCCGCCGAGCAGACCGATCCGCACGCGCTATCTCCTGACCTGGCCCGTACCCCGTACCTCGTATTTGTAGGTGGTCAATTCCTCCAAACCCATGGGGCCTCGCGCGTGAAGTTTGTCGGTGGAAACACCGATCTCGGCGCCAAGCCCGAATTGGCCTCCATCGGTAAAACGGGTGGAGGCATTCACGTAAACGCAGGCGGCGTCCACCCCTTTCAAGAACCGCTGGGCATTGGCCCGGGAACGGGTCACGATCGCCTCCGAATGCTGGGAACCGTACCGGCGGATATGGTCCATCGCTTCGTCCAGCGAATTCACTACCCGAATCGAAAGGATCAAATCGAGGTATTCGGTCGCCCAGTCTTGGGCCGTGGCCGCCCGAACCGGCATCCCGCGCAGGACTCGCCGGGTCAGGGCATCCCCCCGCAGTTCGACGCCTGCCTCCAGATAACGGCGGGCCATTCGGGGCAGAAAGGAGCCGGCGGCCTTGCGGTGAACCAGCAGGGTTTCCATCGCGTTGCAGACGCCCGGCCGCTGGACCTTCGCGTTGAAACAGATTCCCTCGGCCTTGCGGAAATCCGCGGAGGCATCCACAAACGTGTGGCAGATTCCTTTGTACTGCTTGATGACTGGAACCTTGGCTTTCGCCGCCACCTGGCGGATCAGTCCCTCCCCGCCGCGCGGAATCACCACATCGACGCCGCCCACCTGACCGAGCAGAAGATCCACACAGCGGCGGTCGGTCTTTTCAATCAGCTGGACCGCGCCGGCCGGCAAGCCGGCTTTTCGCGCTGCGCGGTCCAGACAGCGAAAAATCGCACAGTTGGAATGAATCGCTTCGGAGCCCCCGCGAAGGATCACGCTGTTGCCGGACTTCACGCACAAACCAGCGCAGTCGGCCGTCACGTTTGGGCGGGCCTCATAGATGATCGCCACGACCCCGATCGGCACGCGGACCTTTGCGATCTTCAGCCCATTGGGCCGAGACCAGGAACGAAGGACCTTCCCGACCGGGTCCGGAAGGTCCGCGACCTGGCGCAAACCTTCGGCCATCTCCCGGATCCTGCCGGGATTCAGCGTCAGCCGGTCCAACAGCGCCCCGGTGACTCCGGCCGCGCGGGCCGCGCGCAAATCCCGCGCGTTGGCGGCCAGGATCTGCTTCTTTCCGCGCTCCAGCCCCGCGGCCATCGCCCGCAGGGCAAGGTTCTTCACGGAAGTCGGCAACGCAGCCAGCTTCACCGCCGCTTCTTTGGCTTTTCGAGTCAACCCATCCACGTAGTTTTTCATGGGACGAACCACGTGCCCTTGCCTACATCGACCCACCGTTCTTCCACGCGGCCATTCGTAACAGCCATCAAAATTTTATGTTTCATCGCGGTTTTGGCCGCCTCGAATTTTGTCCGAGCCCCACCGGTGGAGGACTCCTTGTCCGTTCCGCGCCCGGCTCGCTCCAACGCCGGTGTAATATCCCGGACGATCTTCAGAGGGCCCTCAGGCCCGATCAGCCGGTCCACATCCGTCAGCAGGACCAGCAGGTCCGCATCAATCAGTGCGGCCACATGGGCTGAAAGCAGGTCGTTATCACCGTATCGGATCTCCTCGGTGGAAACGGTGTCGTTTTCATTGATGATGGGAACGATCCTGGCTTTCAGCAAGGTCTCCAAAGTCGCCTTCACGTTGGCCCGACGTTGGGGATCCTCCAGGTCTCCCCGTGTCAATAGAACCTGCGCCGCATGGACACGGTGTTCTTCCATACGGCTGGCGTACCATTGCATCAGCTTCCCCTGGCCAGTGGCAGCAGCGGCCTGAAGTTTTGCAAGCTCTTTGGGTCTGGACTTCAGATCCAGCACCCCCATCCCGATGCCGATCGCGCCCGACGTAACCACGATCACCTCTTTGCCGTCCCTCCAAAGATCGGCCACTTGGTCCGCCACCACCCTCACCCCGTGGTGGGTCACCCGCTGGTCTTGGTCGGTAAGAACCGAAGTCCCGATCTTAACAACCCAGCGACGGGCTTTTTCGAACCGGTTTTTTAACTCGAGATCGATGTCAGCCATTTTTTTTACTCAAACGGACCAGTTCTTTCTGAATCCTCTCCAAAAGCAGGGGGACCCCTTCTCCGGTCGCCGCGGAAATCGGAACCGGCTCGGCCTTGACCTTCTTCTTGAACCGGGCCAGATTCGCCTGGGCCGAAACCTCGTCCATCTTATTGGCCACCACGATCGCCGGCTTGTCGGCCACCTCGGCCCGGTAGGCCTTGAGCTCATCGCGCAGGACTCGGTAATCGTCGGCCGGATCCCGGCCATCGGTTCCGGCCATGTCGACCAAATGCACCAACAAACGAGTCCGCTCAATATGGCGTAGAAAATCCAGCCCGAGCCCCCGGCCTTTGGAAGCCCCCTCGATCAGCCCCGGCACATCCACGGCGACCATCTTAGCCCCGGAAGAAAATTCAACCGCGCCCAGGACCGGATGAAGCGTGGTGAACGGAAACGCGGCTACTTTCGGCCGAGCGTGCGAAATTTGGCTGATCAGCGTCGACTTTCCAGCGTTGGGAAAACCGACGATGCCTACGTCGGCTACGAGTTTCAGCTCAAACCGCAGGCGGCGCTGTTCGCCGGGTTTGCCTTCCATCCGAGCCGTGTCGAAGCCGGATTTTTCCCGCCGGGCGTTTCCGACACCGGCCTCCCCTCCGCGGGCGACCAGCACTTCATCGCCGGGATGCAGAAGCTCCCGGATCAGTTCGCCGGTTTCATCGTCCCAGACGACCGTGCCCAGAGGAACGCCCAGCCGGCAATCCTTGCCTTGAGCGCCGTGTTTGCGTTTGGAGGAACCATGGGTTCCAGGACCGCCGCGGAAGTGCCGCTGGGTCTGGAAATCAAGCAGGGTGGTTTGCTGCGGATCTGCGAAGAGAGTGACGTGGCCACCCCGGCCTCCATCCCCTCCGTCGGAGATGGGATGCCGGGTCCAGAGGTCCTTATAGAACGACCGGCACCCCTTGCCTCCCC
>CAZKNC010000108.1:0-5443 GCA_964553935.1 uncultured Planctomycetia bacterium
AGATCGAGGAAATCCTCCGCGTGTTCCCGGACAATTTCGACCGGACTCTCCTGGCCGAGATGATGGTCTCGGCCTACCGGCTGGGGCTGGACGGCGCTTCAACGCTGGATCTCAAAATCCTCACCAGCGCGGCCAAAGAACTGCGGTACGCGTTCAAGATCTTCCAGCCGTACCGGCACGTGCGCAAGGTGGCCATGTTCGGCTCGGCTCGGACCCCCTCCGACAAACCGGCTTACGCCATGGGCCGCGAATTCGGCCGGCGGATGGTGGAGGCCGGATGGATGGTGATCACCGGAGCCGCCAGCGGCATCATGGGGGCCGGCAACGAGGGAGCGGGACGGGACGGGAGTTTCGGCCTGAACATCCGCCTGCCGTTCGAGCAGGAAGCCAACCCAGTCATCGCGGAGGACCGGAAACTGGTCAACTGCAAATATTTCTTCACCCGGAAACTGTTGTTTCTCAAAGAATCGCAGGCCACGGTCCTCTTCCCGGGCGGGTTCGGCACACTGGATGAGGGATTTGAGTGTCTGACCCTCGCGCAGACCGGCAAGGCCGATCCGCGCCCCATCGTGTTCGTGGACCTGCCGGACGCAAAATACTGGAAACCCCTGCTTGATTTCTTCGAGGAGCGAATGATCCGGGAAGAAATGATCTCACCGCACGACCGGGCTCTTTATCAAGTGGCCGATTCCGTGCAGGAGGCGGTCGATCGGGTGACCGGTTTCTACCGCAACTATCATTCAATGCGGTATGTCGACCATCGGACGGTTTTTCGCCTGCGCAAGGCGCTGCCCGAAAACACCGTCGCTAAACTGGCCGCGGAGTTCAGCGACATTCTGGCCGGCGGCACCATCGAGCAGTGCGATGCTTTGCCGGGCGAGATGGAGAGCCAGGCCGACGAGCCGGAATTGGCGCCGCTGACTCGGCTGGCGTTTCAATTCAACCGGCGCGACTACGGCCGCCTGTTTGAGCTGATCCACCGCATCAATGGATTGTGATATAAGAGAGCCGTGACCGCTTCTATCCATCGAGCCGCAGGGCCCTGGTTTCTGCTGGCGAGCTTCTCCGCGGCTGTTTTTCCTTCCCAGGCACACGCATCGCAATGGGCCGATTGGAACGCCGAAGTGGTCTCCCTTTACCAGCAAGGCCGTTATCAGGAAGCGATTCCGCTGGCGGAGGAGGCTCTTCTTTTGGCGAAATCCGGCGGCATAACGCCGGATCCGTACGTTGCCACTGCCTGCAACAATCTCGGCGCGCTCTATCAAGCAGCCGGCCGAACGGCCGAGGCCGAACGACTGTACCGCCAAGCGCTGGAGATCGACCGGGAACTTTTCGGGGAAACCCACGCGCGGGTGCAGGTGGATCGAACCAATCTGGCCGGGCTGAAGGAAATCTCTTTTTTGCCTTCGACCGGCGGAGAAGCGGAAACGGCATCGGAGGAAAAGCCGGGTTCCGAAAAGCAATGGGATTGGAACCGGGATTATTGGAATTCCGCCGGCCTTATCCCGCCCGGCGAACAGCCGACGGAGTTGTTAAAGGACGCCGAAGAGCCGGTCGAACACAAATCCCGCGGGTTCCTGGGCTGGAAAGGGGAGTTTTCGGCGCGGGGCGGATACCGGATCGATAATCTGGATTGGAGTATCGCCGGGAACCTGGGCGGGCAAAGCCCGAACATCCTTTCGGAACTGACCTGGGATGACCTCGAAAGCTACACCCTCAATACCGATGCCTGGCTGATCAAGCCGTCCTGGATCGCTTTCAAAGGTTCGTTCGATTACGGCTGGATTTTTAACGGAGATAACCAGGATTCCGATTATCTGCTCAACAACCGACGAGGAGAATCTTCCCGCTCCAATAACGCCTCGGACGACGGCTACGTATTTGATGCTTCCGGTGCTCTGGGTTATCCCTGGAATCCGGCCGTTGGGGACGACTATGACATCCGCATTACTCCTCTGGCCGGTTACTCGTATCACCGCCAACACTTGACGATCACGGATGGTTTTCAGACGATTCCCGCGACCGGTCCATTCGGTGGGTTGAACAGCCGGTACGTTACGCAATGGGTCGGTCCTTGGCTTGGGCTGGATCTGGCTTTTAAACCGGCTCAGAAGCTTCGCGTGCACACCGGCGGGGAATACCACTGGGCCTCCTACCGGGCCAACGCACGGTGGAACCTGCGGGATGATTTTTCTCAGCCCAAAAGCTTCCGTCACACCGCCGATGGAACCGGTCTCGTGATCGAAGCGGGAATGGAGTATGAGCTTTCCGATTGGTGGGGTATCCACCTGGAAGGGAATTTTCAGGATTGGTCAACCGATCCCGGCATTGACCGCACTTACGGTTCGACCGGAAGCAATACGGAGACCCGCTTGAATCAGGTTAACTGGGAGGCCTGGTCCGTTTCGCTGGGCGCAAAATACTCCTTCTGATATAGACATCTGTCTGCTATACTCCGGCTGGAAAGGAGTAGGGCGATGCTGGTCGACCCGGTCCGCGTCTGGAATCCCCCCAACCCGTATCTCACCGAATACCGGGAACTGCTCGGCGAGCCGCCCACGGTTGAGCTGGAAGTCTACGAAGATACCTCCAAGTCGGTCCTTTCCTCGAATGACAGTCCGGACATCGGGTTCCGCTGGGGCGTCAATCCCTATCGAGGATGTTTCCACGCCTGCGCCTACTGCTATGCTCGGAGGACGCACGAATATTTCGGGTTGGGGGCGGGAACCGACTTCGAGCGGAAGATCTTCGTCAAAAAAGAAGCGCCCGCTCTGCTGGACAAAGCATTCCGCAAGAGATCTTGGAAAAGGGAAACCGTCGTTTTCTCCGGCGTCACCGATTGCTATCAGCCGCTGGAGGCCAGCTGGGAGCTGACGCGCGGCTGTTTAGAGATCTGCCTGCGTCACCGCAACCCGGCGGGCATCATCACCAAATCGGCGCTCATCCGGCGGGACGCGGATCTGCTTCAGGCGCTCACGAAGGAGGCCTCCGTCAGCGTTTCCATCAGCATCGCTTTTTGGGACGAAGAAATGGTGCGCCTCATCGAGCCGGGCGCCCCCTCCATCCGAAAACGGTTTGAGACGATGGAAATTCTGGCGAAGACCGGCGTCTCCGTTGGCATCGGTGTCGCCCCCTTGATCCCGGGTCTGAACGACCGGGACATTCCTCGCCTGCTCAAAGAGGCCAAGAACCGGGGCGCCGCGTTTGCTTTCCGGACGCTTTTGCGTTTGCCGGGCAGTGTCCGCGAGGTTTTTCTGCATCGAATTCGCGAGAAGCTTCCGCTGGCCGCTGGACGGATCGAACACCGGATCCGGGAGACCCGGCAGGGAAACCTTTACGACGGCCGCTTCGGTCACCGCCATTCCGGCACCGGCGCCTACTGGGAAGCGATCGATCAGATCTGGGACCTCTGGACGGCCCGCCTGGGTTTCTGAGCGTTATCATGCCGGGCGGAACAGCTCGTCGAAGAATTCGATCGTTTCGGTCTCCGTCCAGCAGGAAACCAGGCCGGGAATCCACCCGGAAAGAAATCCGCCATGCCCTCCATGCTCCGTGAAGAGAGCGTGCAAGTGTGAGTTTTCCAAGACTTCCCGGAGCGGCAATAGTTCTCCTGAAAAAAACGGATCGTCCCGTGCGTTGATCAGCAGAGTCGGCCGGCGGATGCGGGTCAGAAACTGGCGGGAGCTGGACGCGGCCCAATAAGCGTCCGCGTCTTTGAACCCATGCACGGGCGCTGTCACCGCGTTATCGAACTGCTCCAGCGACCGGGCTTTGAGCACGGTTTCCCGGTCCGCCAGGTCTGGATAGCGCCGAAGTTTTTCGAGAGTTTTTCGCCTGAGCCCCGCGACAATCCGCCGGCTGTAATTCCTGCTGAATCCCCGTTCCAATCCCCGGGCCGATGCCGCCAGGTCGAACGGCGTTGAAATCGCCGCCGCGGCCTGGATCTGGGAAGGAGCCGCTTCGCCCCGCTCGCCCAGGTATTTCAAGAGCACGTTCCCGCCCAGCGAGAATCCCGCGCAGAAGATCGGTGCATTCGGCTCTTCTTGAACGAGCCGGTCGATGACAAAAGCCAGGTCTCCGGTCTCTCCTCCGTGGTATGAGCGGCGAAGACGGTTGGGCTCCCCGCTGCAGGAGCGGAAGTTCATAGCCGCTCCTCGCCATCCGGCCCGGCGGGCTTGCCGAAGCAGTCCCAGAACCGGCTTGGAGCGGGAGGAGCCTTCCAACCCGTGCAGGACGACCAGGATGGGCGATCCCGGCGGGCCGTCCATCCGGTCCACGTCCAGGAAGTCGCCATCCGGCGTTTCCAGCCGTTCGCGGCGCAGAGGGATGCGCGGCGCCGGCCGGAAAATCGCCCCCGCGAGGGTCTGCGCGTTTGGGCCGGCGCACCACCAGGCAGGCCGGAACGAAGAGCGCTCTTTTTTTTCCGGCTCGATTTCGGCAGGGAGGGTTTCTTCAGAGAGGGCGGGGCGGGCCGCGCAAAAGAGTGCGGCCGCGACCGCGCCGAATACCACCGAATGCAGGCGACGCATGAAGCATAGTCTGCCACATCTAAATTAGAACCGCACGCCGAACGAGGCCCCCGGCAGGACATCCGCCTCCGTTCCCCGGCCGGTGTCCAGATCGGTGAAGTTCAGAGAGATGAAAAGGAGGTGAGCCCAGGATGACGATACTGTCATGCAATTTTCATTTGGCTGTTACCCGCATCCAGTATTCTCGTCTTCAAACAAGTGAAAGGAGGTTCCCGTGGAGACGGATAAGCTCAAGAATTTGGTGGAAGAACTTCAGTGTGTGGGGATGGAGCTGGCGAACATTGAAGCGGAGCTGTCGAAAATTCGCGGGGAGATGGCAAAGCTGTCTTTCAGAACACGTTTTGAGCCGGATTATTTAGCGGGGGTGAAGGCATGAGATCCTACGCGTTCGAAGGGGAAGGCGGTTTTGGAGATGATCTGTCGGACCACTCTCCGATTTTTGTGAGGAGAATGGAACAGGCCCTCCGGGAAATTCGCGAGACGGCGCTCCCTCCCGCTCGGGAGCTTAAGGCCGCTTATGTTCGAAGCGGGAAAAGAAGGAGTACGCGCACGGGACCACGAACAGCGTCAGCAGCGTGGAAAGGATCATCCCGCCGATGACCGTGAGCGCCATCGGGATGCGGGTCTCGGCCCCGGGCCCCAGCGCCATTGCCGGTGGGATCGCCGCGGCGATCGTGGAAATGGAGGTCATCAGGATCGGCCGCAGCCGGATCGGACAGGCCTGAAGCAGTGCTTCGTGAACATTTTTTCCATCCTTCCGCAGCTGGTTGGTGAAATCTACCAGAAGAATCGAGTTCTTCTTCACGATTCCCATCAAAAGAATGAGCCCGAGGTAGCTGTAAATGTTCAGCGACTGGCCGGCCGCCCACAAAGCAGCCAGAGCGCCCGAAACGCTGAAGGGCAGGGCCAACAGG
>CAZKNC010000109.1:0-1567 GCA_964553935.1 uncultured Planctomycetia bacterium
GGGCCGTCGGCTACGTCGGGTTCAACGGGAACCTGGACACCTGCATCGCGATCCGGACCGTGCTGGTCCGCGGAGATAAGGCCGCCGTGCAGGCGGGGGCCGGCATCGTGGCCGATTCCCAGCCGCGCCGCGAGTACCAGGAAACCCGCAGCAAGGCCGCCGGCATGCTCAAGGCGATCGCGCTGGCCGAACAAGGACTCGGCTGACCGCGCGTTTTTATGGTATTCTTATTGTAGTACAAATGAGATACATGGAGGAGCAATGGTCCAATTCGTGAATATCCGGGAGTTTAAGACAAAAACAGATTCTATTCTCAGACGCCTGGATCGTAGCGATGTGATTCTGACGGTTCGCGGCAAGCCAAAGGCAGTGCTCCATCGGGTTTCGGAAAATGATCTGGCTTGGCGGGAGGAGAAGTTTACCTCGGAAGAGCTGGATAAACTTGAGAAACTCGCGAAAGAACCAGGTAAGGTTTATAAGACCGGAGCATCGTTCTTAAAAGCATTAAAGCAGCTTTAGCAAAAGTGCAGTACGGCAGAACCTCTTCTTTTGACCGGACGCTCCGAAAGCTCTCTTCTTCTGACCGAAGCGCAGTCGAGCAATCCATTGCGCGGCTCGTGCATGCCTTCGATGCGAATCAACTTCCAGAAGGATTAGGTCTCAAGAAGCTCCGGAAAACGACCTGGGAAATTCGAGCCGGTTTGGCAATCCGGATTCTTTTCCGGTTGGAAGGATCATTCGTAGTGTTTGTTATTGTCGGAACACATGATGAAATCCGACGTTATTTGAAACAGGTTTAAAAGTATCCAGATGACTAAACAGAAAATCTTGATGATCGACAACTACGATTCCTTCACCTACAACCTCGTCCAGTACCTGGGGGAGCTGGGGCAGGAACTGCTGGTCTACCGCAACGACGCGCTGACACTGGAGCAGGTGAAAAAGCTCAAACCGGCCCGGATCGTGATCTCGCCGGGGCCCGGCAGTCCCAAGGATGCCGGTATCTCCAACGAGGTGATCCGAGATCTGGGGCCGACCATTCCGCTGTTGGGAGTTTGTTTGGGCCATCAATGCATCGGCGAGGTGTTCGGCGGAACCGTGGAGCGGAATGTCCGGCTGATGCACGGCAAGACCAGCCCCGTTTACCACCACCGGAAAGGGTTGTTTCAAGGACTGCCCAATCCGTTCGAGGCGACCCGATACCATTCCCTGGTCGTGCGCCGTGAAGATTTCCCGGAAGAGCTGGAGATTACCGCCGAAACCAAAGAAAAAGAAATCATGGGTCTGCGGCACCGCCGTTATCCGATCGTCGGCGTGCAGTTCCATCCGGAATCGATCCTCACGAAATCCGGCATGCAGCTGCTGCGCAATTTCCTGAAGCTCCAGTGAGCGATTTTTCTTCCCTGATCGCCCGGGCCAAGGCGGGCAATCACCTCAGTGAAACCGACACGGAAGCCGCGGTCGGCCGGATCATGAAGGGCGATCTGCCGGCGGCTGAGATCAAAGAGTGGCTGTTGGCTCTGCGCGCGAAGGGTGAAACGCTGGCGGAAGTGGTGGGCGCGGCCCG
>CAZKNC010000109.1:1577-5438 GCA_964553935.1 uncultured Planctomycetia bacterium
CCCCTTGCGTTGGAGGCGGCCGCATGCCAGGCGCTGGGCGCGCGCCGTGAATATTCAAACCGGGCCGCTTTCGGCGGTGGATACCTGCGGAACCGGCGGCGATCAGCTGAAAACAGCCAATATTTCGACGATCGCCGCGCTGGTGACGGCCGGGGCGGGGGTCCCGGTGGCCAAGCACGGCAACCGTTCCATTACCTCCGCCTGCGGTTCCGCCGATGTGCTGGAGGCGCTGGGCGTGGCCGTGGATGTGGAACCGGCGGTGGTCGAGCGCTGTCTGCTGAAGGCCGGCTTTGGATTCATGTTTGCCCCCCGGTTCCATCCGGCGATGAAGGCGGTGGCTTCCATCCGGAAAGAGCTGGGGGTCCCGACGATTTTTAACCTGCTGGGTCCCTTGACCAACCCGGCCGGGGTGCGCCACCAGGTGGTCGGCGTGGCCGACGCTTCCAAGATGGAAATGTACGCGGAGGCGCTCAAAGCGCTCGGAGGCGTCCGGGCGCTGGTCGTTCGGGGCCGGGACGGCCAGGACGAGCTGTCCACCACAGGGCTTACCGATGTCCTGGAATTCAATACGAAGATCGATTCGAATCGCATGGCTCACTACACGCTTGCTCCCGAGACGTTTGGGATTTACCCCGCCCGGCTAGAAGAGATTCGGGGCGGTTCAGCCGCGGACAACGGGCGGATCGCTCTCGAGGTACTGGAAAGCCGGCCGGGCCCGGTTCGGGAGGCCGTCTTGTTCAACGCGGCGGCGGCTTTGTATGTCTCGGGCGCGGCGGGGGATATTTCGAACGGGCTCACACTGGCGCGGGAATCGATCGACCGGGGGAAGGCACTGGCGGTGTTGGAAAAGGTGCGGCGGCTAACTCATGAATAAGTTGGAAGAAATCCTCGCTCACAAACGGCGGGAGCTGAAAGAGGCCAAGGAGCGCCGGCCTTTGTCCGGGCTGGAGCGGGCTCTTAAACAGCGTTCGCCGGTCCGGAATTTCCGGGAAGCAATCCGCCGGCCGGGGCGCTTAAGCTTGATCGCCGAGATCAAGAAGGCCTCGCCGTCGGCCGGGCCGATCCGGCCGGATGCGGATATCCTCCAGATCGCTAAAAGCTACGAGCAATCGGGAGCGCAAGCCGTTTCGGTCCTGACCGATGAGGCGTTCTTCGCCGGAAGACTGGAGGATCTCCTTCGCGTGCGGGAAAACATCTCTCTGCCGGTTCTTCGAAAGGATTTCCTGCTGGAGGAATACCAGGTGGTGGAATCGGGTGCCGCCGGCGCGGACGCTTTTTTACTGATCGCGGCCGCGCTGTCTGAACCGGTTCTGAAGCGGCTGATCGGACTCGGCCGGGATCTTTCGCTGACTGCCCTGGTGGAAGTTCACGATGAGCGGGAGTTGAATGAAGCGCTGGGAAACGGGGCGGAAGTGATCGGCGTGAACAACCGGGACTTGGCCACCTTTCAAGTCGATCTTCAAACGACCGAACGTTTGTTTCGGCGGATTCCCCCGGACAAAACGCGCGTCAGCGAAAGCGGAATCCGCTCCCGCGAGGACGTGGAATTCGTCCGCGCCAAGGGAGCCGACGCGGTTCTCATCGGGGAAGAGCTGATGTCCGCACCCGATCCCGGAAAACGCATTCGCGAGCTTTTGGGGGAAGAGACGTAGCCGATGTGGGTCAAAATCTGCGGGATTACCAATTCAGAGGATGCAGCGGCGGCGGTGGAGGCCGGCGCGGACGCGATCGGGTTCGTGTTCGTGCCGACGTCTCCGCGCGCGGTGACCCGCCACAAGGTGGAGGAGATCCTCAAGGGGATGCCGCCGACGGTGCTGACCGTCGGTGTGGTGGCCAACGAAGATCCCGATTTTCTTCGGGGCCTGCTGCGCGTCTGTCCTCTGGGGGCGATTCAGTTCCATGGAGAGGAAACTCCGGAGCAGGTGCTTTCCCTCAAGGACTGCGCCAAGGTGATCAAGGCGATCCGGGTCCGGAACGCCGAGAGCTTAAAACAGATTCCGAAATACCGCGGAGTGGACGCCCTGCTGTTGGACACCTACGATCCCCAGCGGCAAGGGGGAACCGGGACCCCGTTCGACTGGAGTCTGGCGGTCCGGGCCAAGGAGCATGAGATCCCGCTGATCGTGGCGGGTGGGTTGAACCCGGCCAACGTGCAGGAAGTCGTGCGCCAGGTTCAGCCGCACGGAGTGGACGTCTCCAGCGGAGTGGAGATTTCCCCGGGAAAGAAAGACTTCGCCCGGATCCGCGACTTTGTGCTCAAGAGCAAGTCCTCGGCGGTATAATAAACAAATAGAGAAAGAAAGGACCTGCCATGAATGTCTTTAAAACGACCTTATTGCTGACGGTTTTAACCCTTTTGTTCATCGGGATCGGCTACGTGCTGGGCGGCCGGGACGGGATGGTTTTGGCTTTCAGCATGGCGCTGGTGATGAACTTTATTGCTTACTGGTTTTCGGACAAGATCGTGCTGGCAATGTACCGGGCCAAGCCGGTGACCGAGTCTGAAGCGCCCGAGCTGGTGGGAGCGGTGCGCCACCTGGCCCAGCTGAGCAGCATGCCGATGCCGAAGGTTTACGTGATCCCTTCCGAGGTGCCCAACGCATTCGCGACGGGCCGCTCGCCCAACCACGCGGCGGTCGCGGCGACGCAGGGAATTCTGAAAATGCTCACGCAGGACGAGCTGATCGGCGTCATGGCGCATGAGCTCTCGCACGTCCGCAACCGGGACGTGCTCATCAGCACGATCGCCGCGGCGATCGCGGGCGCGATTTATTTCCTGATCGATATGGCCCGCTGGTCGCTGATCTTCGGCGGCGGCCGGGACCGGGGGAATCGGGGCGGGGGCGCGCTGAATCTGATCGCGTTCATGGTGATTTCCATCGTGGCACCCTTGATTGCGATGCTGATCCAGATGGCGATCTCCCGCTCGCGGGAATATCAAGCGGATGAGACCGGGGCGCGACTTTGCCGGAAACCGCTGGCGCTGGCCTCGGCGCTGGAGAAGATCCACGCCGTCTCCGTCCGGCATCCGATGGAGGGAGCCAACCCGGCCACGGCGCACCTGTTCATCGTGAATCCGCTCTCGGCGCGGGGGCTGATGCACCTGTTCAGCACCCACCCGCCGGTGGAAAAGCGGGTCGAAATTCTGCATCACCTCGCCCGACAACTCTAACCGAATGCCGCCTGCGTCTCTCCCCGATTCGCGCGGCCGGTTCGGGCCTTTTGGCGGGCAATTTGTCCCTGAAACCCTCATGGCCGCCTTGGGCGAGCTGGAGTCCGCCTATCGGGCGGCTCGACGAGACCGGCGATTTCAGGCGAACTTGCGCGATCTCCTTCAAAATTATGCCGGACGGCCCACGCCCCTCTATTTCGCGCGCCGCTTAAGCGCTCGTCTCGGACGGGGGATTCGCGTTTATCTCAAGAGGGAAGATCTGCTCCATACGGGCGCCCACAAGATCAACAACACGATCGGCCAGGGACTGCTCGCGCAGCGGATGGGCAAGCCGCGCGTGATTGCCGAGACCGGGGCCGGCCAGCATGGCGTTGCCACCGCGACGGTCGCCGCTTTGCTGGGATTGGAATGCGGCGTCTACATGGGCGAACAGGATATGGAACGCCAGCGGTTGAATGTTTTCCGGATGCGGATGCTGGGTGCCCGCGTGATTCCGGTGACCAGCGGCTCCAAGACTCTCAAGGACGCCTGCAATGAAGCGATCCGGGATTGGGTGACCAACGTCCGCACAACGCATTACATCTTGGGCTCGGTGGTCGGCCCACACCCTTATCCGAAGATGGTTCGGGATTTTCAGGCGGTGATCGGCCGGGAGGCCCGCCGCCAAATCCGCTCGGCGATCGGCCGCC
>CAZKNC010000110.1:0-5424 GCA_964553935.1 uncultured Planctomycetia bacterium
ATCAGTCCGTCCGAGTCGTCGGTGCGAACAGCTTTTGCCACGATAAAATCAAGCGTGCTGAACCGCGCCCGTTGATCGGTTTCGCTCAAATTCAGGGTGTTGTCTCCCAAGTGAATCTTGACCGTTCGAAAGCCGGCACGTCCTTCAAGGAACTCGACCGCCGATGAGACTTTATCGAACATCACCTGAGCCACATCTCCGGTGGCCCAGGTATTCCCCGACAACGGCTGACTGGCCGTGGATCGACTCGGGCCGATAAAGATCTCGACCTCCGTGCCGCGGGTGTCTTTTGGCAACACAGAGACCGGTATTCGAGAATCCGACGAACCGGTTTCCTTTCGGATGGCCGCCTGAAGGACATCGGAAGTCTGAAGGTCCTCGACCTCTTCACCGAAGACGCGCACCCGCATACGCTGGACACCCTGGTAACCCGGCTTTTTTTGCCTCACATCAGCCACCAACTGAATGGCCTCATCGGCATTCATGGGCCGGTTGACGACCTTCTTCTCCTCCACGCCGGCAGTTTGATTCCGCACGTAATCCACCAAGCGGCCCAAGAGCGCCTGCCGATCCAACGGCGTCCTCGAATGAACTGCCGCTAGGCGGCGAAGTCTCCGAAAAAGATTCGTCTCCGCTTCGTTGAGATCCGGCGGTCTTGTCCCATTCACCTGAAACATTCGAACCGCCAAAGAAGCCGCCGGCGGCTTGGCTTCGCCCGCCCTGGAACTGACCGCCCGCTGAATCAGCCCGTCGACCGCTGATTGAGCACCGGCCACCGATTCCAGCGGAAAACGCCGGTTCAGAGCATTCCATTCGCCGGGCTGGGTATCCGGAGGGCGCTCCTCTACCCCCGCGGATTGGGTTAATCGCGAGAGCACATGTTTCGTGACAGGTTGTTTAAGGTTCTTAGGGGAGGATCCTTCCTTAAACACAAGCACCGGGATCGAGGGGTTGAACTCCCGGTGAACGATGGCTCCCGCTTCTTCCGCCTGATTGTTCTCATCCCCAACCAGAACGAGGGTGGGCGTGACACCTCTTTCTTTCAAGAAGGTCAGATGCCTCTGAAGCATGCTTAAGTCGGTCAACCCTACCGATTGGTCCCGATCCACCCCCCGGGGAGTCAACTCTCCGCGAATCACGTCCAGCGCGTCCATGCGATTTGAAGCGGACTCGGCCAGAACTATGACATACACCTGCTGAGGAGTGATTTCTTCACTGGGCCCAGCAGAAGCCGGAGCAAGCTCCATGGGTTTACCGGTTCGGGCGTCCAGCACGAGGAGAGTTGAGAGTTTTCTTTTCGTCGCCGGGGGACGTTCCACCAGGACCTGGCGGCTGTCGTCGCTGAACCGAACGGCGTCGGCCTTCCACACGCCGTAATTCCACAACCTGGGCGCCGTTCCGTTGACAGAGAGTTTGGACAAGTCGTGCGCGTACAAGTTCCTGTTGCTGGTCCGAACAAGGAGAGTCCGCCGATCGGGGGACACCTGGGGCGGTTCAACAATCGGCATATCAAAAGAGAGCGTGGCTGTTTTCCCGCCCGCGTTGACAGAGACTTTGTTTCTATCCGGGAGGACACTCGCCGACACTTCCTCCATCCCGGAAGCCGGTACGGTCTCATCATCCTTCACACCGGGGGTAGTCGGCGATCCAGAAGCCGGAACACTCCGCCAAGTGGTCTGGCCGGATGGATCTGTGCTGTGAACCTTTTCTCCATCCGTGCTGAAACCGGCTCCGGTTGTCGCACCGAGATTTCGTCCCCACAAAAATTCGGTTTCCCCGCCGCCTCTCACCTCGGAAATATCCCAAACCCGGAGGAATGCCGCTGTCTTTTCTCTCCTGCTCAAAACAAGCAGGTACCGGCCATCAAGACTGAATCGAATCGCCAGGATTGCTCCGGGGAAGAAATTTGGATTAAGGGCGACAGGCTTTCTTTCATCGGCCGCAAACCTGAGAAGCACCGAGAAGTTCCCCTTGGCATTCTTGACCCGGGCGACCAGGACCCCATCGGGACTGGTGACTGATTCCTCTTCCACCCCGGCGGCGGAATCCGTGGGGAGCATGGCGCCTAGCATGTTTCGAAGATCTGTGAAAGTCCAGCCGAAGGAAGGCGGCTTGGACAGGTCTTGCTTCGATTCGAGGGTTGTTACATAGTCTGCCACTCCCTTGTAACGCCCTTCTTGAAGCGCGGCGAGAGCAGCCTCTGGCGCTCCAGCTTCAGAGGACAACCTGGCCAAAGCCGGCATCAAGGACTCCAGAAGGGTGTCGAAGACCGGCTCGATTCTCAGTTGGCCGGGCGCAGTTTCGATAACCCGGAATCGATCAAGCGTTGAAGACCGATCCTTGGCGTTGGGACCAAAACGATTGAATTGATTCAGCCGGGAAGCAAACCGGCGCAGATGCCAGACCATCCCGCCCCAGTTGCCATCGAGGGGATCCAGAGGATCTCTGCCGGGCGTAAAACGGTAGGTTTCGTACACAAAAGGCGTTTCGAAAAACTTCCCATTGGGTCCATCCCGGTGCTGAACCGAGGTGACGGTGACTGGAACGGTCGAGTGCTGCACGTACCGACGCAGAGCAAACTGCAGATCCGGCTGTTTGTCATAAGCGGTCATTCCGTCACGGGACAGCAAGCTTGGAGCGGAACGCTGGGAGAGGATAAAACCCGTGATCGCCTTTTTCGCCGTGAGCTGAACCGACTGGCCCGGCTGAAGCAGAAATGCCATGTTCTTTCCCAAGACGATCTCGCCGGGAGTTTTTTGCTCGGAGGATGCCGTTCCCGCGCCGTCGGTGATAAAAATAACCGACGGCTGGTCCGCAGTCAGCGTACTGGTCTCCCCACTCCCAACGTGAAGGATTCCCGCCTGAAGTTCCGGATCCTGGAACGGGTCTCCCGTTGTTAATTGGGACTCGTCCGGCAGTCTTTCCGTGATTTGATCCACGATCGGCTGTGAACTTTCGACCCGGTCATACGGAACCGGGTGAGCAATCACCACGCGGACTTCGCCGGTTCCAGGATTAAGGCGGATCCCATGCGGGGTGCCGGCAGGAATCCCTTTATGCACCCCCGGTTGAAGAAGGGCTGTTTTGCTGTTCATCTGCACGCGCGCGGAGCCATCGATCACCGCTAAATAGATTTCCCCGTGAGGATGGATATGCATCGATAAGCCGGTTCCCGGGATGGAAGCCACTCGAACCTGAAAAACACCGGGGACTTCCGCCAAGGTTCCGAGCTTCACGCTGAACGAAGTCTGTTCCGCCAAGGCAATGGCCTGTTCAAACGTCCGCGCTCCCCATTCCTCCACGCCGGACTGGGCGGGAGTACTAGCAGCCAGCAAGAGGATGTTGCCGGTGAAGTCCGGCCCCCAGGCATCGGCCATCCGGAGTCCCATGTCCCTCGAGCGGCCGACCTCCGGATAGAGAGCTTCCATCGCGAACAGAGCGTAATCCACCGCGTCAGCCAGGTTCCCGCCAAACGCCGAAACCGGAACGGTGCGGACGTGCTGCGCAGAGTACGCACCGAAACCGGGTTTGTAGAATCCTACCGCCCGAAATTTTTCATCTGAAACAGCCAGGGTTTGGACGCGTTCTTTGAGGCGCGGCACCCTGTCGATCAGCGAAGCATCTCCCGACTGAATCTTGTACTCTCCTAAGGCAACGCGTTCGTCCATTTCGTAAACGGACGTCTGAATCGGCACGTTCGCGTTCGGGAAGGGAAGAATCGGAGGCGGCAGGAACCAGACCCCCTCGCCGGACAGTTCCACTCGCAGTAGTCGTCCGTTTTGAGCCACGGCCTGAGCGGCAGACGTCAGCTCTGCGATTCCGTCGCTCAGGCCCATCGTAGATGGACGATCGATGAACTCTATCCCATAATAATTGAGCTCCGTGCTGCCTTTGACGGCATATTCGATCGCTCGCCCCACGGCTCCGTCCACCGTGAAAACACTCTCCTCCACGCCGGCGGCGGGGGATTGAGGAGGTTTAACTTTTGTTTCCTCTGTCAGCCCCAACTCTTCCGCGAAATGGTCCACTTCCGCCTGCAGACCACCGCCAGTACCGGGGTGCAGTACCGATGCAGTGCCCGCCGCCACCCCATAGACGAAGCCGGCGTCGTGCTCCTTTCCCTGCCAGGCTCGAAAGACACGCTCGGCGAGACTCGTGTCTCCAGCTCCCGCTTCGGAAACCGCTTCGATTTTCGGAGCGGGGATCTCTAAAAACTTCTCCCGCGTAACGGAGAAGGCTCCACTAGCCCCTTCTGTGATAACGATCTCTCGTATACCCTGATCGGGTGGTTGGGAGTTGATGATTTCCTTGGCCATGGTGATCAGGGTATTTCGGTCATTTGGATTTACACCCACTGCCTCAGCGAATTCTAAGTTGTTCTGGGAATAGATCGTTGTAGCAGCAGATTTGGAGAAGAGAATCTCCTTTGCTGGGGCTCCCTTGGTGTCTGTTACCACGATCGCCCCCCGACCCATCAGTTCTCTTCCCAAATCGGCGTAGAAACTTTCCGGCAACCCAGGGGCCAAGCTTCCAGAAATCACCACCATATCTCCCGCTTGAACCCCCTCCCGAGGGTCCAGAACCCGGTCCACCATGCGGCGGCGCGCCTCTTCACTCGCCGGGGGTCCCTTGGGGACCAGACTCCATGCTTTATCCAAGGAAGTAATGATCGTCACGCGGGTTTGTTCGTCTTCCTTAAGTTCTATGGCGTCCCCTTCGTGGACGAACACTCCCCGGTTCTCGATCAGCCTAACAAGCAGTTTTCCGGTCTCTCCCACATAGAAGAAGACCGGCCGTACCTGCACACCACGTTGGGCTAGAGCAACCGCAATGTTGATCCCGCCACCGTCCGGATCTACCAAAACCCCTTTCCGGTTGAACCAATTCGCGAGCTTTTTCTTAGCGTCAAGGTCAATGGTGGGGCTGGTGGTCACAGTCCAAATCATTCTGCGCCCAGGAAGAACCCTTGGGTAAGGGTCCGGTCTGAAATCTTCGCTGAATTCGTGCAAACCTATCATCATCGCCTGCCCCAGGGAGCCGGTCAGACGGCGCTTCTCCGACTCCGTTGGCAAGGAACGGAACGTGGCTAGCAGAGCTTGAGGCACCACTTCAGAAACGTTCCGCTCGCTTGCCTCTTCGATGAGCTTAGGAAAGAGCTGGGAGAAGGAGGCTACTGGATCGGTAGATTCAAGGGCTTCCAAGATTTCAGCCGAGGCCTTCTGCAGAAACTCCTCCGCGCCGGCGGCGGAGAGCGCTGGAACGGTTTCGGGGGAAACCCAGCCGGCGGCGCGGGCGACTTCTTTGAGCCGGGTTGTAAGCTCCTCCACGCCGGAGGATTGAGTGTTGGCTTCCTGCCTAAGGGCGTACGCTGCAGGAGTAACAGAAGTGGAGAGAAAGGTAACGAGAAGGGTAAAGGAAACCAGC
>CAZKNC010000111.1:0-5406 GCA_964553935.1 uncultured Planctomycetia bacterium
CCGAGCTCGATGCGCCCCGCGACATCCACTACAGCCTCCACTACCTGGGTGATTACGCGCTCCTCCGCGGCGACGGGACCGAGGCCCTCGGCTGGTACATCCAGAGCATGGAGGCGGCGCTGGACTACGGTAACGCCGCGGAGGCCGCGGCCGTTGAATGGGCTCGCGGGAGTGTCGAGCTGGCGGTGGTCCGGCCGGGGATCAACTGGATCCTCACGATGCGGGCGAAGGTCACCCGGGGTTTGAACAGCTGGCAGACATTCGGGGTAGTCTTTGCGACGGTGAACGGGGATGGGAAGGTGGAATTTCACACCGCCCCGCGGAATGTCCAGACGGAGCAGCGTGTCGAAGCGAACCGATCTTAAAAAGATCCTAATCATCGGATCCGGGCCGATCATCATCGGCCAGGCCTGCGAGTTCGACTATTCTGGAACCCAGGCCTGCAAGGCCCTGCGGGAAGAAGGCTATTCGGTGGTGCTGGTCAATTCCAACCCTGCCACGATCATGACCGATCCGGAGTTCGCGGACCGCACCTACATCGAACCGGTCACGCCCGAAGCGGTGGAGAAAGTCATTGCTCGAGAGAGGCCCGACGCTCTGCTGCCCACGCTCGGCGGGCAGACGGGCTTAAACGTGGCGATCCAGCTTTCGCAGCGGGGGGTATTGGCTCGGTACGGCGTGGAGATGATCGGAGCCAATGCCGAGGCGATTCAAAAAGCCGAGGACCGCGGTCTTTTCAAGAAGACGATGCTTGCCTGCGGGCTGGACGTTCCGCGCAGCGGCGTGGCCCGTACGCTCGAGGAGGCCAAAACGATTGCCGAGCAGATTGGTTTCCCCCTGGTGATTCGGCCGGCCTTCACGCTGGGCGGCACCGGCGGAGGGATCGCCTACAACTGGGAGGAATTCCAGCAGATCACCGAGCGGGGACTTTCCCTGAGCATGGTGTCTGAAGTGCTGATCGAGGAATCGGTGGAAGGATGGAAGGAGTTCGAGCTGGAGGTGATGCGCGACCGCCATGACAATGTCGTGATCATCTGTTCCATCGAAAATTTCGATCCAATGGGGATTCACACCGGCGACTCCATCACGGTCGCCCCGGCCCAGACCCTGACCGACAAGGAGCTTCAGGCGATGCGCGATGACGCCATCACAATCATTCGGGCCATCGGCGTCGAAACCGGCGGGTCCAACATCCAGTTCGCGGTCCATCCGGAGACGGGCCGGCGCGTGGTGATCGAGATGAACCCGCGCGTTTCCCGCTCTTCTGCGCTGGCCTCCAAGGCCACGGGGTTTCCGATCGCCAAAATTGCCGCGAAACTGGCGGTCGGCTTCACGCTGGATGAGCTTCCCAACGACATCACGCGGCAGACCCCGGCCTGTTTCGAACCCACGCTGGACTATTGCGTCGTCAAGATTCCTCGCTGGGCGTTCGAGAAATTCCCCGCCGCGGATCCGACGCTGACCGTCCAAATGAAATCGGTCGGCGAGGTCATGGCGATCGGCCGAACCTTCCGGGAAGCGCTGCAGAAAGGGCTGCGCTCCCTGGAGATCGGCCGGTCGGGGCTGGGTGCCGACGGGAAAGACGCACCGGCCGCGGATTTGGATGAGCTTCGCCGGAAGCTTCGAGTTCCGAACGCCGACCGGCTTTTCGCGATCCGTCTGGCGATGCGGGCTGGTTTTCAGAACGAGGAAATCTGCCGACTGACAAGGATCGACCCCTGGTTCATTCAAGAAGTCCGACAGATTGTGGAGATGGAACAAGAGCTGAGCCAGCGCCAAAAAGAGATGGTCTCGAACCCCGAGCTTTTGCTCAGGGCCAAACAAGCGGGATTCAGCGACCGGCAGTTGGCCTTTCTGTCCGACCGCAGTGAATTGGAAATCCGGAAGATCCGGCAGGCGGCGGGGATTCGGCCGGTTTTCTACCTTGTGGATACCTGCTCCGCGGAATTCGAGGCCTACACCCCGTATTACTATTCCACGTATGAAAGAGTGCCAGAGCGGGTCGCCGTTCGTGGTGAGCTTGTCGAACCACGAACGGCCGTCCTTCGACAGGCTCAGGACGAACGGAAGAAAAAAATCATGATCTTGGGCGGCGGGCCCAACCGGATCGGGCAGGGAATCGAATTTGATTACTGCTGCGTCCGCGCGGTCTTCGCGCTCCGGGAAAGCGGGTTCCGGACGATCATGGTGAACTCCAATCCGGAAACGGTTTCCACCGATTACGACACCTCGGACGTTCTCTACTTTGAGCCGCTCACGCTGGAGGATGTTCTGAATATCGTCGAACGGGAACGGCCGGACGGCGTCATCGTCCAGCTGGGAGGGCAAACCCCGCTGAATTTGGCGCTGGCCTTAGGAGCTGCCGGCGTGCCGATCATCGGGACCTCCGCGGAAGCCATTGACCGGGCCGAAGACCGCAAGAAATTCAGTGAGATGATCGACAAGCTGGGCTTGAAACAGCCGCCTAATGGAATCGCGTTTGAAGCGGAGGAAGCCGTGGAGATTGCCCGGAAGCTGACCTTTCCAGTACTGGTCCGGCCTTCCTATGTCTTGGGCGGGCGGGCGATGGAGATCGTTTATGACGAAGAGAGTCTGCGCGCCTACATGAGCCAAGCGGTGAAAGTCTCGCCGGGGCATCCAATCCTGGTCGACAAATTCCTGGAAGACGCCATCGAGGTGGACGTGGATGTCGTGGCCGACGGCCGCAGGGCCGTCGTGGGAGGGATCCTTGAGCACGTTGAAGAAGCCGGAGTCCATTCCGGCGACGCGGCGATGGTCCTTCCACCGCACACGCTTTCCTCGGCGGTGGTCGATCAGATTCGGGAAGCCAGCCATCTCCTGGCGCGGGAGCTCAACGTCCAGGGTCTCATGAACATCCAATTCGCGGTGAAGGAAAAAACGGTCTATATTCTCGAGGTGAACCCTCGCGCTTCCCGCACGATCCCCTTCGTCTCCAAAGCAATCGGTGTTCCGCTGGTGAAGCTGGCTGCTCAGGTGATGGCCGGCATGACGCTGGATCAGATGGGCTTCACCCGCGAAGTGAAGGTTCCGTTCACGGCGGTCAAAGAATCGGTTTTTCCGTTCGGCCGGTTCTTCGGGGTGGACATCATCCTGGGACCGGAAATGCGTTCCACCGGAGAAGTCATGGGAATCGACCGGTCCTTCGGACTGGCGTTCGCCAAATCGCAGATCGCCGCGTATCAGAAAGTCCCCTTGGGCGGGACGGTTTTCCTGAGCGTGAAAGACCGGGACAAGAAGTCGGCGGTGGTAATCGCTCGCCGGCTGTCCCAGCTCGGATTTCAGCTGGTTTCGACCTCCGGAACGGCCGATTTCCTGGAAAAGAACGGCCTGAGCGTGAGCCGGGTTCTCAAGATCCATGAAGGCCGTCCCAACGTGCTGGACATCGTTCGCGATTCGAAAGTGGATCTGATCCTGAACACGCCGGCCGGCAAAGCCACCAAAGAGGATGAGACTAAGATCCGCTCGCTGGCGGTGGCCCGTGGGATTCCCTGCGTCACGACGATCCCCGGGGTTTTGGCGCTCATCACGGGAATTGAGTCGCTTCAGAAAGACTACGAGGTTCGCTCCCTGCAGGAATGGCATCAGGAAATTCAGCCGTCCCAACCGGAAGCGGGACAGCCGTTGGGAACGGCCCGTGCCTGAGATATTAACCGCTGGAATGGTTCAAGAGCGGGCACCGGTCCTGTCCAACCGCCGGATCGCGCCGGACCACTACCTCCTGCGGCTCAAAAGCGTTCGGGCCGCCCGGAGGGCTCGGCCGGGCCAATTCGTGCATGTGCTCTGCGAAGGGGAATGGAAAGGGCGGGCCCCGTTGCTCCGGCGGCCGCTTTCCCTCTCCGACGCCGATCCTCGGCGCGGGACCATCGATTTCATCTATAAGACCGTCGGGCTGGGCACCGAAGTCTTGGCCCGCGTCCGGGCCGGAACCCAGGTTGATTTCCTTGGGCCGCTGGGGCATCCGTTCACGGCGCCTGCCCTGAACCGCGTGGCTTGCCTGGTGGGAGGCGGCGTCGGAATTCCCCCGCTTTACTTCCTGGCGAAGAAACTCGTTCAAGATCCGAAGGGGTTTGACCCTGAGAGTGCCAGGATTAATCCTGGCACTCTTCTGTTGGGTCAGACCCCAGTTAGGGTCGAAGTTTTCCTGGGGGCCCGAACGAAGGGATGGGTGATCTGCGCGGCCGATTTCCGGAAACTGGACCTTCCCGTTTACGTGGCGACCGATGATGGATCGTTGGGTTACCGCGGGTCCGTCGTGGATCTCGTGGCGAAACAGCTTCCCGCGAACGCGACTCTCTACGTTTGCGGACCAACGCCGATGATGGCGGCCGCGGCCCGGCTGGCGCGCGAAACGGGAATTCCGGCTCAGGTTTCTTTGGAGGAGCGGATGGGCTGCGCGATGGGCGTCTGCATGGGCTGCGTGGTGGAGGTGACCACGAAGCCGGCCGGCTCGCACGCCCGGTTCCAGCGCGTCTGCACCGAAGGGCCCGTGTTTGACGCGCGGGATCTGGCGTGGCGGTGAGGGTCCGATGACCGTTCATTTGCCGGTTCGCCTCGGGAAATTAAAATTACAGAATCCGGTGATGGTGGCCTCCGGCACATTCGGCTATGGCGAGGAATATGCCCGCCTGTATGACGTCAGCCGGCTGGGTGCCATCGTCACCAAATCCATCTCGCTCAAGCCCCGGTCGGGTAATCCGGCGCCCCGCATTTATGAGACGGCCTCGGGCATGATCAACGCAATTGGCCTGCAGAACGTTGGCGTGGAGGCGTTCGTTAAAAACAAACTGCCGTTCCTTCGAAAACTCAAGGGGCCGCGCGTGATTGTGAACCTGGTCGGAGAGAGGATCGCCGAGTACGTGGAACTGGCGAAACGGCTCGACGACGTCCCTGGGATTGACGGCTATGAGCTCAACCTGTCCTGCCCGAACTGCGAGCGGGGCGGAATCGAATTCGGTGTGAATCCAAAATTGACGGCGGAAGCGGTCGCGGAAGTCCGGAAATCGACCCGAAGGACCGTGATCGCGAAACTTTCCCCCAACGTGACCGACATCGCTGCCATCGCGCGGGCCGCGGCCGACGCCGGCGCCGACGCCGTTTCCCTGATCAACACCCTGCTGGCCATCGCCATCGATGCCCGGACCTGGAAGCCCAGGATTGCTACCGTGACAGGCGGTTTGAGTGGTCCGGCGGTGAAGCCGGTTGCGCTGAGGATGGTTTGGCAGGTGCGCCGGGCCCTGCCGAAGCTGCCGATCATCGGTATCGGGGGTATCCGGACCGCCGAGGATGTTGTGGAGTTTCTTCTGGCGGGTGCCGATGCCGTGCAGGTCGGCACGGCCAATTACGTGAATCCGCACGCGCCGCTGGAGATCCTGGAAGGTCTCACCC
>CAZKNC010000112.1:0-3003 GCA_964553935.1 uncultured Planctomycetia bacterium
CAGATCGAGTGTTCGGCATGGGGGCTGAAGTTATCACAAAGCGTTCCGCGTTGTCAACGACCAGAAGCGGCCGCACAGCGGCCGACGGGAGTGGCGGCGCTTCCACTAGCGCCAGCCATCACCAGGGCGGTTCCTCTCTCTTGCGTTCCGCCGGCGTGATGGGATTGTTGACGGCGGCCAGCCGGGTGCTTGGATTTGCGCGGGATTCTATCCTTGCGGCCGTGTACGGAACCTCCGCGACTGCGCAGGCGTTCGTGGTGGCTTTCCGGATCCCCAATCTCCTTCGGGATATCGCCGGGGAAGGGGCCGCCAACAGCGCGTTCGTTCCGGTTTTCAGCCGGACCCGCGCGGCGGAGGGGGAGGCCTCCTGGGTTGCTTTGGCCCAGGCCATTTGGAGCCAGCTGTTGATCGGGTTCGCGGCGATCTGCGTGCTGGGCGTTCTGGCGGCTCCCGCGCTCGTCATGCTGGTGGCGCCCGGTTTCCGGTCCGATCCGGCGCTGATGGAGTTGACCGTTCGCTTGACCCGGATCCTCTTTTCCTTTATCGGCCTCATCGGGATCGCCACCTTCTTCATGGGACTGCTCAACAGCGTCCATCAGTTCGTCCTGCCGAGCCTGGGGCCGGTGCTCCTGAATGTTTGCATGATCGCCGGACTGTTTCTCTGGCGGCAGGACGCCTTGGGGCTGGCGTGGGGAATCCTGGCCGGCGGCGTTGGGCAGATCCTCATCCAGCTGCCGGCTTTACGTCGGGCCGGGATCCGTCTGCGGTTCACCTTTCAATATCACCCGGGGGTGGCCCAGATTCGGCGGCTCTTGGTCCCGCGCGTGATCGGCACTGGCGTCTATCAGCTCAGCGTCCTGGTGGACACGGTCTTCGCCTCTTTCCCGGCGCTGGTGGGGGCGGGCGGGATCGCCGCGCTGTATTTCGCCAACCGCTTTCTTCAGCTTCCGATGGCGCTGTTCGGCATTTCCATGGCCCAGGCCGCTTTGCCGACGATGTCCCAGCAGGCGGCCGCCGGCGATCTGCCCGCCATCCGCAGAACCTGCGCTCTGGCACTGCGGTCCAGTCTGTTGATCGCCATTCCATCCAGTTTTGGCCTGGTTTTCCTGGGGTTTCCGATCATTCAGACTTTGTTGGAACGAAGCGCTTTTACCGCGGAATCGACCGTGACGACCGTTTGGACCCTGCAGTGGTACGCGCTCGGCTTGGCTTCCATGTGCGCGGTCAAGGTGCTGGCCAACGCCCTCTATGCGTTCCACGACACCTGGACCCCGCTTCGCTCCGCCGGCATGGCACTGGTCACCAACGCGCTCCTGAACATCCTTCTGGTTTGGCCCATGAAGCTGGCCGGGCTGGCTCTGGCGACGTCGCTCAGCTCTACCTTCAACAGTCTTCATTTGTATGCGGCCGTGAAAAAGCGAATCGGCCCCTTCGATGACCGCCTGGGCGGCTGGATGCTGAAAGTGACGGCGGCCTCATTGGGCATGGGGGCGGTGGCGTGGGGAATCTGGACGGCCGGACAACGGCTGCTGGGGCTGGGCCCTCCATGGATTTCCTTTGTTCTTCTGGCAATGGCGATCGGCGGAGGGGTTTTGTCTTTCTTGGGATTCGGAATACTTTTGAAGATCGAAGAAACCCGCCAGCTGGCGGAGTTTCTCGGGAACCGTTTCCGAATCCTGCCGGCGGAGACGGATGACTTCACCGGTTAAGGAAAAACTCGGATCGATTCCCGACCGTCCGGGCGTCTATTTTTTCAAGGACCCGGAAGGGAAAATCCTCTACGTCGGGAAAGCCCTGTCGCTTGCCAAGCGGGTGCGCAGTTATTTCCAGCCGGGCCGGCCGTTGTCTGGGAAACTTTCCGTGCTGGTCCGGCAGGTCGCCGATCTGGATTGGATCGTCACCGGTTCGGAAGCCGAAGCGCTTCTCTTTGAATCCTCGCTGATCAAGGAGAACCAGCCCAAGTACAACGTCTCTCTGCGGGATGACAAATCCTATCCGTATCTCAAAGTGACGATGGAAGAAGAATTCCCCCGGCTTTTCATCGGCCGCGTCGCTCCTGCGCCGCGGCATTTCCTCGGCAGCAAGGAGGGTGCCGCCTCGGTCAGCCGGGGCACCGGCGAGGCGGGCATTAAAACGATCGGGCCCTTCACCAACGCGGCCCTTCTGCACCAAGCGTTTCAGGCGATCCGCCGGCTGATCCCGTTCCGCACCTGCCGAACGCTCCCGAAAAGGGCCTGCCTCGATTACCATCTGCGGCTTTGTCCTGCTCCGTGCGAGGGAAAAATCACCCGGGAGCAGTATCGGGAGAATCTTTCCAAGATTTTCCGGCTGATGGAGGGCCGCAAACAGGAGGTCCTGGAAGAGATGCAGGTTAAGATGCAGGACGCCGCGCGGGACCGGCGCTACGAAGAGGCCGCCAAGTTCCGGGATCAGATTGCCGGCCTTCAACAGCTCAATCCCCATCCCCGCCGCCTCATTCCGACCGAAGCGCTGGCCGATTTGCGCTCGACTCTTCGGTTATCGACGATCCCGCGCCGGATCGAAGGATTCGATGTCTCCAACATCTTCGGCCGTGAATCGGTCGGCTCGATGGTGAGCTTCCGGGACGGCCGGTCCTGGAAAGAGGGGTACAAGCGGTTCAGGATCCGGACAGTCCCCGGCATCGATGATTACGCGATGATGAAGGAAATTATCCGCCGCCGGTATCGGGGACTGTCCCCGCGGGGGACTGCCCCCGGCCCAGCGCCGGACCTGATCCTCATCGACGGCGGCAGGGGGCATTTGAACGCGGCGCTGGAAGTCCTGAAGGAGCTTCAACTGGATCTGCCCGCGGTGGGGATTGCCAAGGAATTCGAACTGCTTTTTCTGCCGGGCCAGGGGGAGCCGCTTGCCTTGCCGCCTCAGTCGAAGGCGCTCCAGCTGCTCCAGCGGGTGCGCGATGAGGCGCACCGGTTCGCCATCGGGTATCACCGGCGCCTGCGAGGGCAACGGGCGCTCCGTTCA
>CAZKNC010000112.1:3013-5383 GCA_964553935.1 uncultured Planctomycetia bacterium
GCTCCTGCGCGGCAAGCGGATGATGCGCTCGGCTTTGGATGAAATCCCCGGTATCGGCGGCAGAAAAAAACAGGATCTGCTGATCCGATTCGGTTCGGTCGAATCGATCCGCCGCGCTAAACTGGAGGAACTCGAGCAAGTGCGGGGCATTTCGGAAACACTGGCCTACAGGATCCAGCAGGGTCTTCGAAAAGGATAACCATGGATAAAAACTGGCGGAAACAGGCCACCCCGTTTCAGCGGAAAGTGTATGAGGTCCTCTTAAAGATTCCCAAAGGGCAGGTGCGAACGTACGCTCAGGTCGCCCGGATGATCGGCCGGCCCCGCGCGGCCCGTGCCGTGGGGCAGGCGGTCAAATGCAACCGTTGGGCGCCGAAAATCCCGTGCCACCGGGTGGTCCGTTCCGACGGCACGCTGGGCGGCTACTCCGCGCCGGGCGGCCTTGCCGCCAAGCGCCGCCTGCTCCGCCGAGAGGGAGCAGGCCTGTGGTATACTGCCCCGAAATGGACTCCGCTCTTCTGACCCAACTGAACAACCTGCGAGAGACTCTCTCGAACCTTCGGGGGTATCTTTGACCTGGACTCCGCGGAAGTACGGGTAAAAACCCTCGAGCAGGAGCTTAGCCAGCCCGGTTTTTGGAACGACCAGGCCAAAGCCAACGCCACGATCCAGGAAATGAAGCGGCTCAAAGGGGTGGTGGAGCCCTGGAGGGCGGCTTCCTCGGAACTGGAAACGCTGCAGGAATTAACTTCCCTGATCGATGAGCACGACACCGCCGCGCAGGACGATTTCCGGAAAACACTCACCCACTTGGCTCAGGAAATCTCCAAACTGGAACGGCAGACTCTTTTCCAGGACGAGGCCGATCCCAATCCCGCCATTCTTTCCATCACCGCCGGCGCCGGCGGGACCGAGTCCTGCGACTGGGTTTCGATGCTGTTTCGCATGTACTGCCGCTGGAGCGAAACCAAGGGTTTCAAAGTGGAGATGATCGATATCCTGCACGGGGAAGAGGCCGGCATCAAATCGGTCACCGCGGTGATCCGTGGGGACTTCGCCTACGGCCTCCTGCAGGGAGAGGCCGGCGTCCATCGGCTGGTCCGGATCTCCCCCTTTGACTCGAACAAGCGGCGGCATACTTCATTCGCGGCAGTCGACGTGATTCCGGAGCTTCCCGACGACATCCCCATCGACCTTCAGGAAAAAGACCTTCGAATCGACGTGTACCGCTCCAGCGGTCCCGGCGGGCAGGGGGTCAATACCACCGACTCCGCGGTCCGGATCACCCACCTTCCGACCGGTATCGTGGTGCAGTGCCAGAACGAGCGTTCCCAGATGAAAAACAAAGCGACCGCCATGAAAGTGCTCAAGGCGCGGTTGTACGAAACGGAGCGCAAGCGGCGCGAAGAGGAACTTTCCAAACAGTACGCTGAAAAACAAAAGATCGAGTGGGGCAGTCAGATCCGGTCTTACGTGCTTCAGCCGTACCAGATGGTGAAAGATCATCGGACCGACACCGAGACCGGCAAGACGCAGGCGATCTTGGACGGCGAAGAGCTGGACCTGTTCCTGGAAGCGTTTCTGCGCTGGAAGGCGCAGCGAAAGAAAGCTGCTTAACATGATGCGCTGGGTGACCGAAAAACTGATCGGATCGCAGAACGCGCGGGAAATCGGGCGGATACAGCCGCTGGTCCCGCAGGTGAACGCGTTGGAACCGGCGCTCCAGGTGCTCAGCGAAGAGGGCCTGCGGGAAAAGAGCAGCGATCTCCGGCAGCGTCTGATGGAACGGATCCGTCAGTTGGGCGGCGGGCTCAATCCGGATGGAACCGTCCCGGTCGCGGAGGGGGAGGATCTCGACGAAGACGCCCTGAAGCTCGAACGAAAGCGCCGGTTGAAACTGGAAGAGCAGGCCCTCCGGGAAATCCTTCCGGAGGCCTTCGCGCTGGTCCGCGAAGCGGGCCGCCGCCGGCTGGCGATGCGCCATTTCGACGTGCAGTTGATCGGCGGCGTCGTGCTCCACGAGGGCAAGATCGCCGAGATGGTCACGGGGGAAGGAAAAACGCTGGTAGCCACCCTGCCGGCGTACCTGAACGGCCTGCTGGGCCGCGGCGTCCACATCGTGACGGTCAACGACTACCTTGCCCGCCGCGACCGGAACTGGATGGGGCCGCTCTTTGAGTTGCTGGGCCTGACTGTCGGGGTGATCCAGCATGGGTTGGATTCCTCCGAACGGCGCCAGGCCTACACTTGCGACATCACCTACGGAACCAACAACGAGTTCGGCTTCGATTACCTCCGGGACAACATGGCGATCGATCGGTTCGAATGCGTCCAACGCCGCCTTTCCTACGCCCCCGTCGACGAGGTGGC
>CAZKNC010000113.1:0-5312 GCA_964553935.1 uncultured Planctomycetia bacterium
ATGGCCACCAAATACCTTTCTATTCGTGAGCTCCGCCCCAAACTGCCCAGCGTGGTCCGGGACGCGTCGGCCACTTCCGCCCGCTACATCGTGACCCGCCGCGGCAAGCCCGAAGCGGTGATTCTGTCTATCGACGATTACGAATCGCTGATAGAAACGCTGGATATAGAGAGGGACCCTTCTTTGGTCCGGCGATTGCGGAAAGCCCGGGAAGAAATCAAAAAAGGGAGAAAGGGCAGATCGCTTCAGGAGATTAACCGAGAGCTGGGCCTTGTATAAGGTAGTTCTCCAAAGCCAGGCCGATAAAACTTACCGATGGCTGTTTCAGCATGACCGCCCCCTCCATGAACGAGTTCGTGCCGCAATCAGCTCCCTTCAAAGCAATCCTCATGCTGGCAAACCGCTCACCGGTCCCTGGCGGGGCTGTCGTTCTCTCCGGGTGGGTATCTACCGAATCATTTATCAGATCGAAAAATCCATCCTTACCATCTATATCTTGGACATCGGCCACCGCCGCGAAATCTACCGTTGAGCCAGGTAGTTAACGTATTAATAGTCAGTTATTTTACTTGCTTTCCCGCCGCCTCATCTGCCACACTTTAACCATCACTCCATGAATAAGTTACCGCGTTTTTTCGCCGCCATTTTCCTGGCGCTGTGCTTCTCCGCGCCCAGCTCCGCTGCCGCTCACCCTGAGCTTAGTCGAAGGGTGTTGCGCCCACAGACCGATCACTCCGGCCTCGAAGAAAAACTTTTCGCTCGCCCTGAGCCTGTCGAAGGGCAGAGTTCCCGCGCCGGGGTGGAGGAAAAGAGGACGAGGATCCTGGACCGGCTGCAGGCCGCGGAGAATACGCCTCAGCTGTTTTCTGTGCGGTCTCAGCGATGGATAAGCGGTGGTGGGATCCAGGTCCGCTACAGCGATCCCGCGGAGCGGATTTCCGTTTCAGGATTGATTCCTATTCAGCGGCTGCTCGACGTGCCCAGCCAGGGCATTCCGCCCTTGGCGATGGACCGTTGGTCCAAGATCCGCCGCAAAACCGGTCGCCCGCTGCCTGCTCGGGTGATCGGTCTTTCCAACGGCTCGGTCCGTCGGAAGGTCTATTTTGCCTCAGAAGTGCCGATCGAGGAGTTTCTGTCCGATCTCGCGGAGGGTAAGGCGAATCCGCGCGACTGGGTGGTGGATTGGTACAACAATGTGACCGCATGGGAGAGAATTCCGAGCGCTCAGCGAATCAAGATCGTGGAATGGATGGCTCAACACGCGGGAGGTCCGCGGCCCATGCGGGCGTTGAAAATGTTCCAGGCCATTGCTCAGAGCTTGGGAGAACCGCGGGAATCGCGGCAATGGGCGCGATTGGGAATCCGGAAGGTCATGGATATTCTGCAGCTGCGCGCGGAGATCCAGGCGGAAAAGGAGCGAGTGCTGCAGCCCATCCAGCCGGATGTCCGATGGACGGATGGGGTTTTATTCATGGATGGGCTCTGGTCCGCTGACGAGCGGGGGTGGCTCACTCAAGAATTAAAGATGCTGGTTTCGACGTTTCACACCCGCAGCCGTTCTCATCGCGGGAATCATCGTAAGCCGGTTGAGATTTCGGTCCAGCAAGTCTCCCATGTTTCGATCCCGCCCAACACGAGAGTCAAAGAAAAAGAATTGATGAGCTGGACTCCGCCGCGCGCGTTTCAGCAGGTGACGCTGGATCCCGGAGACTCGCCGCAGCGCATTCGGGTGCAGGTGGACGAAAAAACTCTCGCGGAGATTCGTTCCCATTGGGCGGCGGAGGATGCCCAGGGAAGGGGCGGCCCAAGTCGGTTCATCAGAGAGGGTCCCCTGTTGCTTCTGCAGGCCTCGTTCTACGCGGCGATGCGGGAAGTTACCTCCGCCGGGGTGGAGGAGACCGGGCAGGAAAAGACAGCGCGTCTTTTGCGGGAGGCCTTTGCGCGTTCGGATGCCACTGCGCTTCAGATCTGTTTCCTGTGCAATCGGGGTCTGGAACGTTCCCCAACCCTGGAATTGCTGGCGCGGGATTTCGCGGCTAAAAATGGAATAGACTGGCTTCAGGTCCAATCGGCCGCGGTTCTTCCATGGCTGACGCAAGAGGAGCTGGGCGATGACGATTTCATTCCAGGGGAAATCCTGCAAGCCGCCGCACAGCAGGACGTTCCCATCCGGCTCATCAATGAACTGGCGAACAGAAACCCTCGCTGGGCCTCGGATGATCTGTTGAAAGAATCCGACCTGATTTTAGTGACCAGCCGTTTCTTGGTGCCGGTGCTGGAGGCCAAGCTTCGGGAAGAGCTGGGCGCCGGCGAGCCGGAAAAGATCCAGGCCCGGCTCCAATGGCTGGTGGGTTCTTTGGGCGATAGGCATCTTCGAGAAAACCTCCCACCTGCCGATTGGGGAACGGTGGAACCCGGCAAAGAAGAAGAAGTTCAGCGGATCATGGATCGGGTCGTGACGTTCGCTGATTTTCTTGGACCGGATCATTCTTCGCTGAGTTCTTCTACCGGAAGTCTGCGCGTGATCGTCAACGCCGGAGGCGAAACGGAGTTTGTCCGGCAGATGCAGGAAGCGCTGCAGCCGTTGTTCCGCCAGCTGAAGGATTTGAACCCATCCGCCGGGGTGGAGGAGGCGCCCAAACATCGGGTGGCGGTGATCGGGGCCGGGCCCGCGGGTATGGCGGCCGCCCAGCGGCTGGTCGAACTGGGCCACGAAGTGGATCTTTTCGATGAAAAACAGCTTTACGGGGGGCTCGCGGTCTTCGGCGTTTACCCGAACAAGGAAGACCCGATGAAGATGGCCTACCGGTTCAAGTCGCTGGGGCCCACGGTGGTCCTGCCGGGCGTCCGTTTTTACGGCGGCGTCCGGGTGGGCAAGGATGGTGATCTGACGCTGGAAGATCTTCAGCGGTTGGGCTACAGCGCGGTTGTCGTGGCGATCGGGGCCGACGGCTCCAAACCGCTGGGTATTCCGGATGAACCCGCTGTGCTCCCGGGGCTGTATCAAGCCAAGGATTTGGTGGCTTTTTACCAGGAGGATCCGGCCAAGAAAGATCTGGATCCTCAGCTGGGTAAGACGGCCGTTTTCATCGGTATTGGAAACGTGACCGTCGACACCACCCATTACGCGATTCATCGGCGGGATTACCACGCGGTGGAGAAATTTGTCCGTTCTTTGCAGTCAGATGAGTGGAAACATCTGCTGCGGACTCTGAAACAGCGCCTGCCCAGCGAATCACAACTTCGGCGTAATTTGAGTTTTTACCGGCCGGGGGTGGGCCGCACCGTGGATGTCGATGAATTACACAAAGCGCTGCAGAAGGCGAAGCTGGATGAATTTATCCCGCGTCTCGATCAGGCATGGCAAGACAGCGCCGCGGTGGAATCGGTTCGAGAGGCCTATTGGATGGCCCGCCGCGGGCCGGACCAGAAAATGTTTGAACCCAGAGAGCTGGATGTGCTGGCTCCGTACATCGATCTTGATGACCTGCGTGAAGAGTTAAAAAGAGTTGCGGTCGCTTTGGGCTGGGGTTTGAGCGACAACATGATAGAACAGCACCTCGTTCATCTTTTGTTCGAGCACCCCAAAGCGAAAACGATTCAAGGCAATCCGGCCGAAAAGCTGAAAAAATTCGGGACCCGGCTGGACAAAGCCCGGATCCGGATGCGGTTCCTCCTGCGCGCCTATTCGCTCAAGGGGGACCATGCTGGCCAGATTATTTTTGCCAAGAACTTGCTGAAAGGTGACGAGCTGGTGAAAACGGAAGACGCGCTTCCTCCAGGAGAGTTGTTCCAAAGTCCCATCGATTCGGTCGTTCTTTCCATCGGCAATGAGCACGATCAAGAGTTCGGGCTCGAGATTCGAAAAGGGCTCTTTGTGGCGCGCCAAGAAACTCCCCCGGGGGAGAAACCCTCCGTTCCGGCCCAATTCCAATCGGTCTCAGCCGAAAATCTCTTCCTGGCGGGATGGGCTCTGCTGGCCAGCACCGGAAAGGTGGGCGAAGCGATGAACGACGGCGCGAGCGCGGTCAACATCGCGGTCGGCCCGTACCTCCATGAGCGTTCCGATTCGAGAGCAGCCGCGGAAACCCGCGCGGCTCGGCGGGCGGATTTGGATCGGATCCTGGAGGAAAAGGGGATTCAGGCGGTGTCCGGCGGGCAGGCTACGGCCTTGCACGCCTGGTTCATCCAGAACGGCTATCAGCCCAACGACCGGGCTGAAATTCAGAGCATTGCCCGAAGATTGGAGGAGACCAAGATCACAGCGGAAATCCCGGTGGAGGCCCGGCTTCCTTCAGGGTTGAGAATTTTCGCGCATAAAAACGCGATCCCCAAGGCGGCTCAAAAATTGTTCACGGCTCATGGGATCTCGATCGAGGAACTGCCGGATGAGCCGGCAGCGGCGCGGTATTTTCTGGAAAAAGCCGGAGACCTGTCCCACTCGACGGCGTGGATTTCCCCGACTGTCGAATGGTATGAGCGGGATGAGTGGGATGGTTTGTTTCAGGAATTTCATCTGCGGGCAATTCAGCCGGTTGGCGTGATGCCGTTCGCCGTGGATCACTGGTCGTTGGCGCACTGGGCCGCGCTGTTTGGCGCCTTCCCAAAGGCCGGCCTGCAGGTGATCCTGAGCGTGGAAGAGGTGGACCGCGGCTTGTCGATCTACGTCTAAGACCTCTCCTGTAGTAAAATAGTCTCTTCCGATGCCTCAGCAAGACCCTTTCGGAGCGATTTCCAGCCTTTCCACGAAGAGCGGCCCCGTTCGCTTCTTCCGTCTCGCCGCTCTTTCGGCGGCCGGGGCGGGGCGGGTGGACCGCTTGCCGTATTCCATCCGGATCCTTCTCGAATCCTTGCTGCGCAGCGTAGACGGGTTCAGGGTGACTGCCGAGGATGTCAACCGGTTAGCCCATTGGAATCCAAAAGACCCAGGCCGATCGGAAGTCCCCTTCATGCCGGGCCGCGTGGTGCTGCAGGACTTCACCGGCGTTCCCTGCATCGTGGATCTGGCGGCGCTCCGGGCGGCCCTGGCCCGGGCCGGCGGCGACCCCAAGAAGATCAACCCCCTGGTTCCGTGCGACCTCGTGATTGACCACTCGGTGCAGGTGGATGTCTTCGGGTCCTCCTCGGCGCTGGCTACCAATGCCCGGATCGAGTTCGAACGCAACCGGGAGAGATACGAATTCCTCAAGTGGGGCAGTAAGGCGTTCGACAATTTCCGGCTCGTTCCTCCCTCCACCGGCATTGTCCACCAGGCGAACCTGGAGTACCTGCCCACCCTGGTAATGACCCGCCGGGAGAACGGCGCCGTCGCC
>CAZKNC010000114.1:0-1468 GCA_964553935.1 uncultured Planctomycetia bacterium
GGGCAAATCGACCAGCAGGATGTCCGGATGGGACGTGGCAAGTTTTTCCAAGGCTTCTTCGGTGGAATAAGCGCCCTGCACGTCGAAAGAACCGCCCGCTTTTTCGGGATCCGCGAAGAAAACCTCTTTAAGCCCGTAGGTGTAGTCCGACGGCTCGACAAACAGCAGGCGGGCGCGCGCCCGCCCCGCGGCGGCCTGCCGCTCCGCGGTGATTTCCGCATCCGGCGCCGCCGGAGCCGCAGGCCTTCCGGCGAGAACTTCCTGAACCTTCTGGGTCAGCGCCTGGATGCCGAACGGCTTCATCAGGAAACCGTCCACCCCGATCTGCTCCACGATCTCCTGGAATTGGACGTCATAAGCCGTCACCACGATCACCCGGGTGGAAGGCGCCTCACTGCGGATGAATTTCAAGACCTCCACCCCGTTGACACCGGGCATTTTCATGTCGAGCAGCACCAGATCGACCGGGTGCTGTTTCAACAGACGCATGGCCTGCACGCCGTCCAGGGCCGTCAACATTTCATATCCCTTGCCGAGAAAGAAAACCTGGAGCGCCAGGGTTACTTCCGGCTCGTCGTCGACCACCAGAACGCGTTTATTTGCCACGTCTGCTCCCTCCAAATAAAAAAACGCCTACAGGAGAACTGTAGACGTTGATGAGTGTCGCACGTTTTTGACTATACGGACGCCTTACGGACCTGTCAATCGTTTTTCATCCCGCTTGCCCTTTTAAAACGAGGGTGCTAGGATGAGCCCCATGCACATCGGAAAAACGCTCCGGCAGCTTCGTCAAACCAAAGGGTGGTCCCTGGCGGAGTTGTCTAAACACTCGGGAGTCGCGCTTTCCAGCTTAAGCCGGATCGAAACCGGAAGAATGACCGGTACGCTGGAATCCCACGTTCAGATTTCCCGCGCGCTGGGAGTCCGCCTCGCGGATCTCTACGCGGCGGTCGATCCGGCGGGACCGGCCACCGAAATCCACCGAACTCAAGAAGAAGGCCGGGAAGTCCATTTCCGCCTGCTGACCCGTTCTTCCCTGCAAAAACGGATGCTTCCGGTCCGGCTTCAGCTGAACCCCCACAAAAACACCTCCAAGGAACGCTGCCCCGAGGGAACAGAAAAACTCGTTTACCTGCTGAAGGGACAGCTGGAGGTAACGGTGGGAGAGGAACGGATCAAGCTGAAAACCGGGGATGCTCTGTACTTCCGCGCTTCACTGCCGCACGAGTTCGCCAACACCAGCACCTCACCGGCTCTGGCGCTCTGCGTTTCCTCGCCGCCCGCGCTTTAGGGTTTCAAGCAGGCGGGCGGACCTGCTCCACAATCAGCGGATAGCGGACCTTCAAATCTCCGTTGAGCAGAATCTCCACCGCGTACTCCCCCGGCTGAGGCAATTCCAGATTAGCGAACCGAGCGATGACGGAGTGCCGGGCCTTCAGCGACCCCAGTTCGAAAGCGGTCTCCTGAT
>CAZKNC010000114.1:1478-5234 GCA_964553935.1 uncultured Planctomycetia bacterium
GGCGAAGAGGCGGGCCCCAGCGATCCAACCGTAAACGATGAACAAAGCAGGGTTCGTGGCGGCAAACTCGAGGGTGCCAATGGTTTCAAAAAGGCCCAGCAGAATGAATTTACCGTTGTCCTCTCGGCGCACATCGTCGCAAAGAACGGAGTACAGTAAAGCCGGCTCGATGTCAGTGGCGGCCAATGGAGTGGGCGTTACTCGGGATTGGCTTTATCGATGACCGCTTCGATGCGAGTCCGGTCTTCTGCCGATAAATCCGTGAACTCCACCCCCGTGTCGAACAGAGGACCCTTCTTCAGCTCACGCCGCCGGACGACCCAGACGATCGTTCCGGAAACGCGCAGGGGAGGCGTATTTTCGTCAAGACTGATCTCCAGCGTGACCGGCGAAAAAATATCCAGAGACCGCTCCAACAGAACGCAGACGCCGCCCAAACCGATGTTTTCAGTCACGGCAGAGAGAGGCGCTGAGGAAGACGGGTGCATCAGGGTCACCACGCATTTGAATCGCCCGCGCGGAAAACGGCGTTGATTGATTCCCTGCCACACGGTTTGAAATCCCTCCTTTTGACCACTATAAAGTATATCTTAAGAAAATTGCAAGCGGATCGATGACATGATACGCTAAAAACCGATGTACGAAGCCTTCTACGGATTCCGAGAAAAACCCTTCCACGTCACCGCCGATCCGGCGTTCCTGTATCCTTCACGACAGCATCAGGAAGCGCTCGCCCATCTGCTCTATGGAATTCGGGAACGGCTGGGATTTATTCTGATCCTGGGTGAAGTGGGGACCGGCAAGACCACGCTGGCTAAAACGCTGATCCAAAAACTGGACGGTCCGACAAAGACCGCCCTCATCCTCAACCCCGCGTTGACCGGAACCCAATTGCTCCGCGCCATCCTGCGGGATTTTGAGGATCCGGAAGAACGGTCTCCAGACAGTCGCTGGCAATCGCTTTCCCGCGGCGCCCTGCTCGTGGAAACCGAACGGCTTCTCTTACGGCAAGCTCAGAGGAACGGGACCGCTGTGTTGATTATGGATGAAGCGCAAACCCTGAGCGTCTCTTCGTTGGAACAGATCCGGCTTCTTTCCAACATCGAAACAGCCAAATCGAAGCTCCTGCAAATCGTCCTGATCGGCCAGCCGGAACTGGGGGTGCGTCTGGCCCACGAAACGCGGCTGAAGCCCCTCCAACAAAGGATCACCGTCCGCTACCACATCCACGCCCTGGAACCCTCGGAGGTGGCCGCCTACGTGCAGCACCGTTTAGAAATCGCCGGAGTCGCTGAAAAACCGCGATTCTCGCCGGAGGCCTTGATCCGAATCGCGGAGGCGTCGCGAGGCATCCCGCGGCAAATCAACCAACTGTGCGACCAGGCCTTGGTGGCCGGTTTTGTCCGGGAATCCATGGAGATCGACGAATCGATGGTGGAAGAAGCACTGGCCGTCACCGGAAACGAACAACCTATCCTGGAGGTCCATTATGAGTCTCATCGCTGATGCACTCCGAAAGATTGAAACCCCCGCGGCGTCTCTGCCGGAAAAGGAAACCAAGCCGCCTTCCTTGTGGCCGTACCGCCTTGGGCTGGCCGTATCCATCCTGGCCGTGCTGGCAGGTTTGACCTGGGTAACGCAGCGGGACTCCTCGAACAAGGCCCCCATGAAGACAGCGCGATCAACGGCTTCCCTGCAGCCCTCCGAGATGGCTTCCTCCGTTCTGCTGTTCAAAGCGGAACGTCAGATGACCTTGAGCGGAATTGTGACCGGCTCCGGAAAACCGATGGCTGTGATCAACAACAACCTGGTGGAAGAAGGCGAAACCGTCCGAGGGATGAAGCTGGTCCGAGTGCTGCCGGATCAGGTGGAAATGGAGAAAGAGGGAAAGAGAACGGTTTTGAGGCTTCCGAAGTAGCTACTGGACGCGGACAAACGCGTCTTTGAAATCGCGAAAGCGAGCATCAGCGGCCAAGCGGCCGCTTTCCATCCTGGCTTCTTCTTTGGTCACGAAAGAGCCCACGTATACGAAATAGCGCGTTCCACCATCGAGGCGAGAACGCTGTTCCAGGAAGGCGTCATAACCCAGCTCTTTGAGGAAGGATTCCGCTTTCCCGGCCATAACCGGCCCGTCGTAAACGGCAACCTGCACGGTATAGGGGGCCGCCTCCCCTCCCGCCGGTAAGGCCTGCAGCATCCCTCCGCTGATCCAATAGCCGATTGCGCCCGCGATAAGAATGGAGCCCAGCAACCGTCCCAACCAGCCGTTTGCGGCTCCCCCGCTCGAAGAGCGTGCCGCTGCCGCGCCGGGAGATTTCTGCATGTTCTGGAGATGAGAGACCAGCTGATCCTTCTCCTTGCGCAGGAGGATCATCTCGGAGCGCAAACGCTCCATTTCGCCCACTAAAATGGGAGAAGAGGTCCATTCCGACTCGCTGGAAGTCACGTGAGCAGGCGGAGGCGTTCGCCGGCCTTCACATTTATAGGAACCGTAAAGCCGCTCCTGAATCTCATGCTCGCGGAGCACGCGGACCGAATCGGAGGTCTGGGTCTTCACGAGGTCAGCTTCAATCGAAATAGAACCAACGTCACCTCCCCCAGATCCCAACGGCCGTCTTCCTGGAATCCCAGGGAGCAGCACAACCGGATGGCTCCTTCCATTCGAGTGGAGGTGCGGATCACCACTTCCCGGTAGCCCTTCTGCCGGCAAAAATCCAAAGCCCGCTCCAGAAGCGCGCTTCCCACGCCCTTTCCGCGGCAAGCCGAATCCACGAAAAGACGGCGAAGAATCGCGGTTTTGGAAGAATCGGATTTCACTCCGCACGTTCCAACGATTCGATGGTCCTCTTCCGCAACAAGGAACGTGCTGTTCGGAGGGCTGTACAGCGTCGAGATCTGCTGAAGGTCCTCCAGGGGATAAGCAGGCTGATCTTTGGAGAATTCTTTCTGAAGAATGGAAGTCACCAGCTGAACAATTTGCGGGGCATCGGAAGAGTTTGATGGACGAATGGTCACAGTCGAAATGCTCATGCGTTTTATCCGGACCTATGCTATCCGGTCCGAGGGAGTCTGTCAATCCCCGGGAACGGGGGCCAGCACATGTTCCAAAGCAGCTTTGGCGGCGTCCTGGCTTGCGGCCTTTTTGCTCGGTCCGCTCCCCTGCCCATACACCCGCCCTTTCCAGCCGACCGCGACGTGGAATCGGCGGCGGTGCCCGGGCCCGGATTCTCCAGTGGTGCGGTATTCGGGGCTCGCTTTAAAATAGCGCAGCACGTATTCCTGCAGAAGCGATTTGTAATCGGTCGCCATCTGCCCGGTTTCCACCGCTTCAATCTGATCTCGGAACAAACGCTTGATCAGCTTGGCCGCCGGCTCGAGACCCCGGTCAATGAAGATGGCGCCCAGCACCGCCTCCAGAACCGACCCGATCACCGAAGGTCTCCGGCCTTCGCCCCGCATCGCTTCCCCCTGTCCCAGCAGAACCCACTCATCCAGATGGAGTTCGACCGCCACATCCCCTAACGTCGCGCGGCTGACCACCTGCGATTTGATTTTGGCCAGATCTCCCACTTCCGCGGTCGGATAAAGCCGGAACAGCTGCTCGGAAATGACCAGGCCCAACACGGCGTCGCCCAGAAACTCGAGCGTTTCGTTGTCGCCCTTCACCGATCCAGGTTTGGCGGTCTGCATGTAGGAGCGGTGCACCAGCGATTGATTCAACAGCCCGATCTTCCGAGAACGGACGCCGAGCACTTT
>CAZKNC010000115.1:0-5203 GCA_964553935.1 uncultured Planctomycetia bacterium
CTCCCTGGGTCAGATCGCCGAACGAGAGCCGCGCAATTAACTCGTCGACGGAAAGCGGCATCACCTGCTCACGGCCGATCGCCGGTACCGTCACACCGCTGAGCCGGATGCCGGCCGGCGGAACCACCGACGCCGATTGGATCCGGACCGGGCGGTTACAGGCGGAGCTTAGCGTGGCCTCCATCTGCGCCCGGAGAGACGAAATCCCGATCGCGTACAGAAGGATAAGGACAACGAGAACAGCGGTCCAGAGAGCCCAAGTTTTCTTTTTCATAGCGGAATTCGTGCGCCTGGAGGGAATCGAACCCCCAACCAACGGGTTAGAAACCCGCGGCTCTATCCAGTTGAGCTACAGGCGCATCGCGACACTGCCGTGTCGCTCTTTAATCGGGGCGCTGAGATTTGAACTCAGGGCCTCTTGCTCCCAAAGCAAGCGCTCTAGCCAAGCTGAGCTACGCCCCGGGGAACTTAATGATTCTAGCGTATAATAAGGCCGTTAAACGCCCTTTTCCATGCGACGTCTCCGTTGGATGCTCTTGGTTCTGGTTCTTCTAGCCGCTGCCGTTACAGCGGGATTGGCCTATTTGAACCGGTCCATCCTGCCGGTGAAGGCGCGCGTCTGGATCGAACAGTCGGCCAGCGAGGCGCTCGGCCGTCCGGTCACGGTGGGCCGGGTGCAAATCCATTGGTGGCACGGTTTCGTGCTGGAAAAAGTCGCCGTCGCCGAGGAACCCTCGTTTGGAACGGGATCGATGCTGGAGGTGGAACAGATCACGGGCGGCGTCCTGTTCCTGCCGATTCTGAAGAACCGGGAATTCATCATCCCGGCCCTGCACATCGTCCGCCCCCGCCTGCGGCTCCTCCAAAACGCGGCTGGAACCTGGAACACCGAGGGATTTCGATTCAAATCCTCCGGCCCCGCTGTCCCGCCCCGGTTCCGGGTCCTGATTCCTCGCGTGGTTCTCATCGATGGAGATCTGCGCGTAGTTCCCTCCCGGATTCCAGCTCTTCCCCCGCTGCATCTGCAGAAGATCCAGGTCGAGGCGCGCTTATCGCTTCCGGCAAAAGCAGAGGGCCTGGTCTCTATGGAGCTTGAGGCGGCTCCACCGGTGCCGATCAAGCTGGAAGGAACTTACAACTTGCCCGAGCGCCGGTTCCAGCTGAAAAGCGATTCCGAGTGGCCCCTGCCGGTGGTCCTCTCGTATTTACCGAAAACCGCGCGAGCCGGTGTGGGCTCGCTGGAGGGAACCGCCGCGATCGACGCGGAAATTTCCGGGACCGCGGGCGGACCGATGGAGATCGGCGTTTGGTTGGAAACCGGAAATCTGAAATGGAAAAAAGAGATCTCCGCCGAGGGAACGGTGCGGGCCCGGGTGAACGGGAAAATCGCATCGGCGCGGAGGCCGGATTTCTGGAAACAACTCAAGGGCACCGTCACGCTGGAGAGAATTCAGGCGGATTTCGTTCCTCAGATCGGAAAAATCCGGGAGCTGAGCGGAGAGATCCTGCTGGATGCCCAAGGGGCCCGCACCGAACGGCTCACGGCGACTATTTCGGACGGAATTCCCGTGGAGTTTTCCGGCTCCATCGCGAACAACGCGGAACGCTCCATCGGCTTCCGAGTCAGCAGTCAATTTCCATTGGACAACCCCCCGCTGGTTCCGGATCCGGCTCGAAACTTTCTTAAAAATGTGAAACTGGCCGGACAGGGCAAATTGGATTTTCAAGCCGCCGGAAAACTGCTTCCCGAACTCTCGCTCCGACCCAGTGCCGCGCTGACGTTCCAGGAGGCCTCCGCGGAATTTCCCAAGGGGCAGGCGTGGTCCAAGGGCCAAGGGGTCATCCGGTGGCAGCCGGACCTGCTGACGTTCACTCCGATCCGGGCGGAATTTCTGGACCGCCCGCTGGAATTGGAAGGGACGCTTGTGAATTTCTCCCAGCCGGAAATCGACATGCATGGGACCTGGGGCGATCTGACCGCCGAAACCCAGCTGAACCTGACGAGTGAAAAAATCGAGATCGAAAACCTCAGCGGCCGGTACGGCCCGGCCCGATTCCGGGTGCTGGGAGAAATCAGCCGGCCGGAACCGGTCGCCAATCTGCTGGGGGAGAGTTCCTTTCGAATCGAAAAACTGGAACCGTTGGCGCCCAAACCGTTGGCCTGGATTTCCAAAAACGGCCTGGCCGGCGACTGCCAGGCCCGGCTGCTGGTGCAGGGGAATCTTGCCAAACCGGCCGCGCTGGACGCCCGGCTGAACCTTTCCTCGCCGGAATTGACGGCTTGGAAAATCCCGCTGCAAAGTTTTTCCGCGGAGGTCACGCAAACCGACGGCGTTCTGGATCTCAAGTCCCTTCAAGCCGGAGTAGCCGGCGGCACGATGCGCGCCGTCGGATCGCTCCGGCGGGAAGAGCCCCAAACACCCTGGGAAGCCCGGGTGAACGCGGACCAGGTGGACTTAAGTTCGCTGGGCCGGATACTGGAATGGAAAAATCAGACTCTTTCCGGACGTCTGGTCGGCCAATGGAGCGGTACGGGCGAAGGGGGAAACCTGGCTTCGGTGAACGGCGCTGGAGCGCTTCAAGTGGCCGGCGCGCAGATTCTTGAATTTCCTTTGCTCGGCGGATTCGCGGAGCTGATCGGAGCCCCCGCCCTGCGAGCCATCGCTTTTCAGGAGGCCCAGGGCTCTTTCCATCTGGAGGAGGGAAAAATTCAAACCGCCGATCTGCGCTTGACTTCTCCGCAAGCTACAATCGCCGTGGTCGGGTGGGGCGGATTCTTAAAAGGGGTTGAGAGTCCCATCGACTGGCGGATCGTCCCCACCTTCGCCCCGAAGCTTCTTCCCGAAGAGACCCGCTCAAAGATCGGAAAGGTGATCGCGAAAGGAACCAGCTATCTGATGAGCGAGGTGCGGATTACCGGCACTTGGAAGGAACCAAAAAAGAAACTGATCTCCAAACCGGTGACGCAGATTCTGAACGAACAGCTGTTTAACGTGCAGGACCTGCTCGAAGATATTTTTTAGTCTGCGGTCATAATCCAACGCTCCAGCTTTGCCGCGGCTTTCGCCCGGTGGCTGAGGCCGTCCTTCGTCCGGGCGCCGAGCTGGGACATGGTCTTGCGGTGGCCGCGCGGAATGAAGATCGGATCGTAGCCGAACCCGGTCCGGCCGGCGGCTTCAAAAGCAATGGACCCGGCGACCGACCCCTCGAACGTCTTCACCAAATTCCCGCCCGCAGCCAGCGCCATCACGCAGACAAACCGGGCCTGCCTGCGGGAAGCCGGAATTTTATCCATCTCTCGCAAGAGTTTTTTCACGTTGGCTTGATCGATTGGAATCCGCTCATCCTGCCTCTGGCCCTTTCGGGCCGAAGGCCCGGAGGGAGCCTGTCGAAGGGCATAACGGGCCGAATGGACTCCCGGCTTCCCTTTCAGAACAGCAACCTCTAACCCGGAATCTTCGGCCAGAACCGGAAGGATGGTGCGCCGGGAAGCGGCCACCGCTTTTTGGGCGGCATTGGCCCGGAACGTGGCGCCGTCTTCACGAACAGCCGGAAGATCGGGGAATTGATCGGCGGTGAAAAATCGAATGGGCAGGCCTTTCAGGATCCGGCGCAGTTCCCGGACCTTGTGGCGGTTGCGGGTGGCGAGCAGGAACGTGAGCAACGGGGCGTCAGACGAGCAAATCTTTAAGGAGATCGCGCTGGATCTGAATCAGCTGGCGGATGCCGGTCTTAGCCAGGGCCATCAGCTGATCCAATTGGGCTTCCGTGAAGGTACCGCCCTCGCCGGTGCCCTGCACTTCTACCAATTGCCCGGACCCGGTCATAACGACGTTCAGGTCCACCTGCGCGCGCGAATCCTCCGGATAGGTCAAATCCAGCCACGGCTCGGCTGTGATGAGACCGGCGCTGACCGCGGCAACCTGGTCTTTGAGGGGAAGCTTCTTCAAGACACCTTGTTTTTTCAGCAGAGCCAGCGCGTCCACCAAAGCAACGTACGCCCCCGTGATGGAAGCGGTCCGGGTGCCGCCGTCGGCTTGCAGAACATCGCAGTCGATCCAAATGGAACGGGGGCCCAATTTCTCCAGATCGACCACCGCCCGAAGGGACCGGCCGATCAAACGCTGGATTTCCTGGGTTCGGCCCCCCTGGACGCCTTTCACCGCTTCGCGCGGCGTCCGGTGATGCGTGGAGCGCGGCAGCATGCCGTATTCCGCCGTCACCCAGCCGCTTCCCTTCTCCTGCATCCATTGGGGAACTTTCTCTTCGATGGTGGCACTACAGACGACCCGTGTGTGACCCACCTCCATCAGGCAGGAACCGTCGGCGAACTTCAAAAACCCGCGGGTCATGGAAACCGGCCGCAGATCGCCGGCGCCTCTCTGATCCTGCCGAGCCCCGGCCATCAAGGAACCCCCAGAAGCCGGTGCACTTGAGGAAGGGTCCGCACCTGCTCCAGCTTTTCGGCCGCGCGGTGCGACCAGGACGATAACTGATCCCAGCCGGGACGCTCCCGAACCTCTCGCCAGGGAGTGACCGGCTGAAGCACCACCGGAATTTTCCGGTCGACGGAAGCGACCAGCTCGCAGGCGGTCTCCACCTCTTCATCGGCGGTCCGCTCCGTCACCACGATCTTCACGAAAACATCGCGGCCGGCCGCAGTGCTCCGGCGCAGAAATTCGGCATGTTCCTTCCAGAACGGCCGGTCGGCCGTCGCGGTGGGCGGCTTCAGATCCATCGCCACGATGTCGATCCAGGGCAGGACTTCGGAGAGCGCGTCCGGCAAAGTGCCGTTGGTCTCCAGGTAGGTGGTCTGGCCCATCCTTTTGAGGTCGGGCAGCCATTCTTTGAGGAACCGGCTCCAAAGGAGCGGCTCGCCGCCGGTGAGACTTACCGCGTGGAACGGTCCGTTCTTTGAGAGCTGATCGGCGACTTCATGGGACAGCTCTTCCCGCGTCATCTCCCGGTACGGGCCGCGGTAATCGGTATCGCAGTAATGGCAGGCCATGTTGCAGTTCCAGAAGCGGACAAACAAATGCGGCCGGCCGACGTAGATCCCCTCTCCCTGGATGGAGGGAAACGTTTCAATGACGCGGGCGGAACTACTCAAAGAGGAATTCGAGAAGGGCCCGGAAGAAACCGTCGCTGATCCGGTCGGCGACATCGCGGTAAACTGCGGAACTGAAACTGTAGCTGTAAAAAC
>CAZKNC010000116.1:0-5200 GCA_964553935.1 uncultured Planctomycetia bacterium
TGGAGGAGCCGGGCATGGGCCGCACGCGGCAGAACCGGAAGGTGTATTTCGAGGAAACGGCCGGCTGGGCTGGGGACATTGTGCGTGTCCATGTGGAAAGCATCCGCGGCCAAAGCTTGCTCGGCCAAGGACTGCAGAGTTCCCGCGACGGGGTACCCGGTGAGGCACATCCGCAGGCCGGCTACCTCAAAAACGCTCTCAGCGACCGGCCGAGGACTAAGTGAGTCCCGCGTCGGCAGGACGAACGGTGCCAAACCGGGCACCCCGGAGCAAGGGACGAGGGCTGACAGGATTCGGGATTCTCATGGTAATCATTAGCTTTTCTTTTCTAGGTTTGGCGGGGGCGGCGGATGAATTGGGCATGCTGCAGGCCTCGTTCCTTCGCGGCGAATACGAGCGGGTCTATCACGCGGCTCGGGAGCTGAGCGAGCGGGGCGGCGCCTCCGCGGACGGCTATCTCTATTTACAGGGAGTCTCCGCGCTGAAGCTGGGGGACCTCTCCAGGGCTCGGCAGGCGTTGAACCGTTTGTTGGACAGTCACTCGAACAGCCGGTGGGCGGCGCAAGCCTGGATTGCGTTGGGCGACAGCTGGGAGGCGGCCGGAGAATATGAAACCGCCCTTCAGGTTTATTCCCGCACTCTGGAGCAGGGGCGGGACAGCTCGATGGCGCCGCAGGCCCTTCTGCGGATCGGCTCCGTTCAGCGGGAACTGGGACGCTGGGACGAGGCGAAACGATCGTTCCAGGAAGCCGCGTCCCGTGCCCCCGGTTCACCGGAAGCCGCGCAGGCGGCCGAACTGCTTCGGTCCGGAGAGTTTTTCTTCTGCGTCCAGGTTGGCGCTTTCATCACGCCGGGCAACGCCGATAAACTGCGAGCGGAGCTGGCGCGCCGCGGCTATGACGCTTCGGTGAGTCAGGCGGCGATGAACGGCCGGATGTACCATCGCGTTCGGGTGGGTCGGTTCTCGACTCGCCGGGAAGCGGAGGAGCAGGCCCGCAAGCTTCAACAGGACGGTTTCCCAGCTAAGGTTTTTCCCTGAGCGTTCCGAAGACTCTCGCATTGGTCGGGCCGACCGCGGTCGGCAAGACCGAAATCGCCCTTCACCTCGCACGGAAACTCCGCGCCGAGATCATCAGCGTGGACTCCATGCAGGTTTACCGAGGGATGGACATCGGCACCGGCAAGCCCTCGGCCGCCCTTCAGAGGGAGATCCCGCACCACGGCATCGATCTGGTGGACCCCGAGCAGGAATTCGACGTCCTCGGATACGTCGAGGCCGTGGCCCCGGCGATCCGAAAAGCGAAGCGAAAGGGAACGCCCCTCCTGTTCGTGGGGGGAGCGGGGCTGTATCTTCGCGTGCTTCGGCGGGGTCTTTGTTCGGCGCCGGGCCGGGACCTGGAAATCCGCGATCGGCTGTTGAAGGAAGGGGCCGCTCAAGGAGCGCCAATCCTGCACCGGCGTCTTGAACGGGTCGACCCGGCCGGCGCTTCTCGAATCCATCCGAATGATCTCAAGCGGGTGGTCCGGGCTCTGGAGGTTTATGAGCAAACAGGGCGTTCTTTGTCGGAGTGGCATCGGGAGACCGACCCGGCTGTGCCCGGTCTGGAGGATTTACCCGTTCTGGGGCTGTCATTGAACCGGGAATCCCTGCACGCGCGGATCGATGCCCGGCTGAAGGGGTGGCTGGAGTCGGGCTGGGTCGAAGAGGCCAAGGCACTGCACGCGCGGCTGCTCAGCCGCACGGCGCGGGAGGCGCTGGGCTACCGGGAGCTTTTCGATCATCTGGAAGGGAAGCTGGAATGGAAAGCGGTTCCCGGTTTGATCGCTCAAGATACCCGGCGGTACGCGAAACGCCAGATGACCTGGTTCCGGCATGAGCCGGGTGTGGAATGGTTCCCGATCGATGGAATGAAGCCGGCGGACGCGGCGGAGGCGATTTGGAAAAAGCGGTTCTGATCCACGTTCATTTAAGCGCGAAGGCCTATCGGGACGCGTGGCCGGCCGAGGAATTGGAGAAGGAACTGCGCCAGCTCTCCGAGTCCGCGGGTCTGCAGATCCTGAAAGAGGTTTCGGTTCGGAAGGACGTGCCGGTCCCAAGCACCTTCATCGGCCGGGGCAAGGTGGAGGAACTGCATCTTTTCTGCCATCGGAACCGGCCCGACGCGGTGGTCTTCGGGTGCGACTTAGGCGCGCTTCAGCAGAAAAATCTGGAGGACCAGCTGGGGGTGAAGGTGATTGATCGAACTCAGCTGATCCTGGATATTTTTGCTCAGCGGGCGCGGTCACAGGAAGGCAAGGTGCAGGTGGAGCTGGCTCAGCTCAACTATCTCCTGCCGCGGCTGATCGGGCGCGGAACGGTGCTCTCCCGTTTGGGCGGAGGCATCGGGACTCGAGGGCCTGGAGAACAGAAATTGGAAATCGACCGGCGAAGGATCCGCGCTCGGATCGGCCGGCTTGAGAAAGAACTGCGCGCGGTTTCCCGGCGGCGGGGAGTGGCCCGGAAACGGCGCGTGGAAGAGCAGGTTCCGGTGGCCGCCTTGGTCGGCTACACGAACGCCGGCAAAAGCACTCTGCTCAACGCGCTGACGCGGGCCGGAACGCTTTCAAGGGATCAGCTTTTCACCACGCTGGATCCGCTGACGCGCCGCTTGGAGCTTCCATCCGGCCAGGCGATCTTGGTGGCCGATACGGTCGGGTTCCTGCACCGGCTTCCTCGTCATTTGATTGAGGCGTTTCGGGCTACACTGGAGGAGGTTCGGCAGAGCCATCTGATCCTGCATGTGGCCGACGCCGCGAGTTCCTTGTTAGAGGAGAAGATCTCTGCGGTGGAGGAAATCCTGGCCGAGTTGGAGGCGGACGATAAGCCGCTCCTGTTGATTTTGAACCAGATCGATCGCTTGAGTCGGGAAGAGATGAACCGGCTGGCTCGTCTTTATCCGGAAGGGATCTTGGTCTCCGCTCGGAGCGGTGAAGGATTGGATCGGCTCCGGGACCGGTTAGGCGGTCTCCTGCAGCTGGAATTGAACGAGGTGGAGATTCGACTGATCGGTCCGCAGATGGGCTGGATGAGTAAGATCTATAAGGAAGGGCAGGTCCTGGAGCAGCGCTTTGAAGGGGAAGGCCTGCTGATCCGGGCAAGGATTTCCTCCGGTTTACGCGGCCGGCTTTCTAATGCCGGTATTAAGCTCTCTTCTTGACATACCCCTTATATGTGGTAGTATTTATATTGTTAGCACTCTTATAGAATGAGTGCTAGAGATTGAAATCTGAGAAAAATCAATGACCAGCAGAGATCTAAGAGAGAGAAGCCATAAGATCCTGGAGGCGATTATCCTTTCTTACGCGGAGTCGGCGAATCCGATTGGATCGGAGTTCCTCCTGGAAAAATATCCCTTTGGGGTGAGTTCGGCCACGGTTCGCAACGTGATGGCGGAATTGGAAGAGCAGGGACTGGTCACCCATCCGCATACCTCGGCCGGCCGCGTTCCGACGGATTTGGGTTACCGGTATTACGTCGATCTCTTGATGGAGGGCAGCAAAATAACGCCCGAAGAGAAAGAAGAGATCGAAGCGCTCGGCGCCATCCGTTGGGATGAGCCGGAGGTCATCCTCGAAGAAGCGGCCCGGATGCTGGCGGATTTGACTCAGGAGGCCGGCGCGGCCCTGGTGCCGCAAGTGGGGCACGGATTGTTCCGGCATCTGGAGCTGATCGCCATTGAGCCGGGAGAACTTTTGGGGGTTCTGATCTCCAGCGAGGGAATCGTCCGGCATGCGCGCATCGAACTTCAACAGGCGGTGGGACGGGAAGAATTGGTTCTGCTGGAAGAGCGGCTGAACGAGGAGCTGGCGGGTCTTTCGTTGTGGGACGCTTACGAGCAGCTGCATTCCCAGGCGGGCGAATGGTTGAGCCAAGTCCGGGCTTCGATGCGGTTGGATGATTTGGAGCCGTTGTTCCAGGAAGAACCAGGGGTGATCTTGGAAGGAACCAGCTGGATCCTGGAGGCCCCGGAGTTCCGGGACATGGACCGGACGCGGCGGCTGTTGAAAGGATTGGAGAACCAGGGGGAATTGGCGGAGATCCTGCGCCGGGACCTCTCCGCGGAGGACGTGAAGCTGCACATCGGCGCGGAGAATCGCGGGACCTCTTTGACCGACTGCACGATTGTGGCCGCCCCGTACCGGCTGGGACCGGCCGTGACCGGAACCATCGGCGTGGTGGGGCCGACTCGTCTGCATTACCCGCGCGTGACCGCGCTGGTCCGGCAGATGGCTCAGCGCTTGAGCCGGTTGTTTCAGGAGAGGCACGGATGACCGACCCGGAAAACAAGCCGCCGGCGCCCGAAGAGCCGAAACCGAAAGAGCTGGAGGAAATCGGACGGCTGAAGGACCAGCTGCTGCGCCTTCAGGCCGATTTCGAAAACGCGCGCAAGCGCTGGCTCAAACAGCAGGCGGAAGTCCAGGAGATGGCCAACGCGGAGCTGATCAGGGAGCTGTTGGAGATTTACGATGATTTCCAGCGGGCTCTGGAAGCGAAAACTTCCGACCCGAACCAGTTCATCTCGGGTATTGAGATGATCAGCCGGCGAATGGAAGACTTTCTGAAATCGTACGGGGTGGAACCGATGGATGCGGTGGGAAAAACTTTTGATGTAAGCCGTCATGAAGCGGTGGCCCATGAAGCGACCGCGGAGGTTCCGGAATCCACGGTACTCTCGGAACTTCGGAAGGGCTATGTCATGAACGGCAAGGTGCTGAGGCCGGCCATCGTCAAGGTGGCGACGGCCCCGGCAGACCCTAAGATCAAGGAGGCATGACTTAAATGGCACGAGCAATCGGAATCGATTTGGGAACTTCGAACTCCGCCGCGGCGGTGGTGGAGGCCGGACGTCCGGTCATTATTCCTTCCGCGGAAGGAATGACGGTCGGCGGAAAGGCGTTTCCTTCTTACGTGGCGTTCACGAAAGACGGGCAGCGGCTGGTCGGGGAACCGGCCCGGCGGCAGGCGGCGGTGAACCCGGAAGGGACCGTGATCGCGGCCAAGCGGAAGATGGGGACCGACCATGTGTATCGGATCTACGGGAAAGAATTCACGCCTCAGCAGATTTCGGCTTTCATCCTTCAAAAGATCAAGCAGGACGCCGAGGCCTATTTGAACGACAAGGTGGAAGAAGCGGTCATCACGGTGCCGGCCTATTTCAAC
>CAZKNC010000117.1:0-5165 GCA_964553935.1 uncultured Planctomycetia bacterium
GCTGGTGTCCTTGGGCCGATGGGCTCAGGCGGTCGTTTTCGTTGCGTTCTGGTTTTTCGTGATCCGCTTCTTTCGCCAGGGAGCTCCTGCCGGCCACGGGTCTCTTCCCTTGGATTATTTCACCTTCGGCCTGGTCGGGCTGGCGCTGAGCCAATACGTCTGGAGGGGCTTCTCTTCGTTCACCAATCGGCTCAAAAATTTTCAAGTTTCCGGCGAGCTTGAAACATTGTGGCTGGTTCCCCGTCCGTTTCTATTGCTGATGGTTTTGTTCAGCGTATGGGACTTGGTATGGGCCACGGTGCTTGCCGCGACGATCCTGGGGGTTGGCGCGGGGTTCTTTCACACGAACCTGACGTTTCTGCAGGGTGTCGGAATTCTAGGAATAGGGACGCTGGTTTTCATATCCACGGGATGTTACGCGCTGCTGATCGCCTCCTGCAATCTGGCGTTGGGGTATGCCGATGATTTCCGCAATTTGCTCAGCAGAGGCATCGTGCTGGCCAGCGGGACCTTCTTTCCCGTCAGCGTTCTCCCCCCTTTTGTGAAGTCATTGGCACTGCTGTTGCCGCTCACGCACGCTCTTTTCTTGGCGCGGCGGATCGCGGGGTCGACCCAGCCGCTCGATGGGGCCATTTGGATCAAGCTGATTTTGCTCACGGTTGGATTGATCTTTCTGGCCTCTTTTTGCTGGAAGGGAGCGGTTCGCGCGGCTCGAGTAAGCGGGCGAATGACCGCCGCGTGAAAGGATTCCCGCTGTGGCGCTAGCGCTGCCTCATTCCATTTTCTTTCACATCCCTAAAACCGGAGGGATTTGGGTCCGGGAAGCGATCCGGAACGCTGGGATTCCCACGGTGGAAGTCGGAGAAAGAACCGGCCACGCTCAAGTCCATAACCAGTATTGGCAGGTGGACCGGAAGGGCAAATTCACGTTCGCGTTCGTTCGTCATCCGTTGAGCTGGTATCCCTCTTTTTGGAGTTACCGGATGCTGGTGGGTTGGCAAACGATGGACCGGGTCGATCCGTTCATGTCTCTAGATTTCGAGAGATTCGTTTGGAACGTGATCCGGTTCGATTCCGGCCAGCTTTCCGACCGCTATGAGAGATTCACCGGGCCGAACCCCGGTGTGCTGGATTTTGTGGGAAGAACGGAGAACCTGGCGGAGGATCTGGTGAAAGCGCTTCGATGGGCGGGGGAGAAGTTCGACGAAGAGAAACTCCGTCAAACTCCCCGGTACAACGTGTCTTTGATCCGGCCGGACTGCTCCGATGGGCTCCGAAAAGCGGTGCTGCGAAGCGAGCGCAAAGCATTGGAACGTTTCGGGTATCTCGAATGACGTTCCGTTGCGAACCGGTGAAGGGCTGTGATATCCGCGTCGGTGACGTGCTGGCGTTTCACCCAAGACCCCAGGAAACTTCCATCAGTCCGCCGGAAAAGGACTGCGTGGTGGTTCACCGAGTCATCGGGCTGCTTCGGGTGGGGGAACAGACGGTTTTTTTAACCAAGGGCGACGACCAGCCGATGTTTGATCCGGTGGTCCTTCCGGATCAGATTTTAAGCAGAGTGGGCCGCAGGCGCGGTTGGGATCGGTGGATTGCCGAGGCCTCGTATCTTCAAGCCATGGCGCACCATCGCTGGATGTGCATGCGGCATGGCCGGCTCAACCAGCTGTGGCGCAGAGGGAGGGAAAAGCTAGCTGGACTTTTTCGCCGTTCTAACTAAACGACGTGATCTGACGCAGATTTCCAAGCCGTTTCAGGGTGGGTTTTTGGTAGCGCTGTTTTTGACCCCGAGGGGCGGCTGATGCTGATTTCTTTTTTGATTTGTCTTCCATGAGTTGGAGAATACCACGGAATACCTGAGGGCTGTCAAGACTCCATGAAAAGAAAACAGGTGAAATCAAAAGAAGAACAGACGTGGTTCCCGTGCCGGAACACGGAGGTGGTCTGGAAAGAGGTCGGAGGCAGGGGGATCCTGTTGGATCTTCAGGACGGAGGTTATTTCGAGGTCGGTGGAATCGGCCTGGAGGTCTGGAAGCGGTGTGATGGGAAGGTGTCTTTCCGGACTCTCGTGGAAAGATTGGGCGGAAAATTCGGTGTCCCCTCCAAACGGGTGGAACGGGATCTGCTGGGATTTCTATCGGATTTGAAACGGAGGGGGCTGGTGGAATGGCGCTGATGCTGCCCCGGTCCGTTTTTTTTCACATCCCGAAGACCGGCGGGGTTTGGGTCCGGCGCGCCATCGCCCACGCGGGCATTCGGACGTGGGAGATCGGAAACTCTCCGGTGTTGGAGGGAAACACGCACAACCGGGTGAAGGATGTTTCCACGCAAGGGCGATTCACGTTCGCGTTCGTGCGGCATCCGCTGGACTGGTACGTTTCCTACTGGAGCTACCGGATGCTGGCGGGGATCTGGCGCAGGGGCATGCTCGATGCGTGCATGTCGGACGATTTCGGCCTGTTCATCCGGAACGTACTGAGACGGTTCCCCGGCTACCTCTCCGGCGTCTACGAAGAACACCTGGGTGCTCCACCGGGAATACTTCATTTTGTGGGGAGAACGGAGAATCTTGCAGCCGATCTGGCGCGGGCGCTCCGTTTGGCCGGAGAAAGTTTCGATGAGGGACGGCTTTTGGCCACTCCCCGGCAGAACATCAGCGCGATCCGGCCGGTCTACACGCCGGAGCTTCGGGAGGCTGTTCTGCGGGCGGAGGAAAGAGCGATGGTTCGGTTCGGCTATCGATGAAAGCTCAGGACGCCGCCGGGTTCGGAACCAGCATGCTGCCGTTCATCGGAACCCGCGAGGAGGTCCGATCCGAGCCGGTGGAGCCGGCTTCCGTCCGTCCGGGCGACATCCTGACGATTCGGACCCAGATGAAATTTCTGGTGACCCATCGCGTTGTAAAAATCCTCCGCTTCGGCGGTCAAATCACTTTTCTTACCAAGGGCGATAATCGCCGGACCTTCGACCCTCTGGTGCTCCAGCATCAGGTGGTAGGCCGGGTGGTCCGCGCGGGCAAGAAGGATCTCACCCGGCCGGTGTGGCGCTGGGTGGGGCGTTGGATGGCCTGGGTCTCTTATCGGCAGGTTCTCACGTTCCGCGGACTCTCTTACAGCCCGTTTTATCGGCTGTGGATTTTCCTGCGGAAAAAGAGATGGTTTTCCAAGATCCGGCCTCGGAAGTTTACTTCCGTGCGTCTTCTGAGCCGCGGCATTCGTATCCGGTCCTGGGTTCCCTCGGATGTGGAACCGATGGTGAAGGTCTGGAACAGGGTTTTTTCAGCCACTCCGACGGAGGCAGGCCGTCTTCGGGAAATGGTGTGTCAGAGTTCCTGGTTCGATCCCCAGGGCTGCCGAATGGTTGTCCGAGGCGGCGAGCTGCTCGGATGGGGTTTGGCCAGTTTTCATGCCGATGGGAACCTGTCCCGGCGTCCGGGTTCCCAGGGTTACATCGACTGCGTCGCCCTGGGGGAGGAAGAGGGCGCCATACCCTTTCTGATATCGGAGTTGGCGGGATGGCTTCGGCGAGCCGGCGCGGCCCGCGTCCGAATCAGTTCCATGCCGGTCTCTTATGGAGATCTTCTGGCTCGGCAGGGGTTCCGCCCTACCGGCACCTTGACCGCTCTGGTTCTGAAACGGGATGGGATTCGTTCGCGCGGTTCAGCGGTTCTTCCAGAAGGAATCACCCTCCGTTCCTGGCTGGAGGAAGACGGATGGTTCTTTCAGCGCAATTTGTGGGCCAAGGAGTATCAGCCCCACCGGGTCCGCCGGCATTTTGCCTGCGGAGGAAAATCGGACCGCATCCGGGTCGCTCTTTACGGGGACCGTCCCATCGGATTATGCCAATTCCTCCGAGAGGAGGATCTGAAGGACTACAGCCAGCTGGGATGGGTCTGGTCCATTGAATCGGTTCAGAAATCCCGAGGGTATCTCTTTCAGTGGGTCGTCGATCCGATGTGGCGAGGCAGAGGGGTCGGCGAGGCCCTCCTCCGATCGGCGTCCGAATCGCTTTTTCAGGAGGGGTGTTCCGAGATTTCCGCTTGGGTAGCCCGTCCGGTTTTTTATGAGCGGTTCGGATTTGAGCGCCGGGGAGAGTTTTTGACGCTGGAATGCCCCTAAGAGGTTTTTCGGGCTCTTAAGAGTTCCCTGTACAAGCGCTCAAAGCGCCGAGCGTATCGCTCCGCAGAGTACCGGCGGCGCGCAAGCCGCCGGGAGGTCCGTCTCAGCCGTCGGGCCAGTGCCGGATCCCGCAGGACTTTCAGAGCCGCTTCGGCCATTGCCCGGGGATTTCGGTAGGGAACCAGCAGTCCCGACCGGCCATCCTGAATAATTTCCCGGGACCCTCCCTCGTCCACGGCCACGGACGGCACTCCGCAGGAGGCCGCTTCCAACAGGGCTCTGCTGAGCCCCTCCCGCGAAGGGGAGAGCAGGAGATCGATCTCCGGCATCCATTCGTTCCAGGTGCCGGGTTGGAATCGAGCCCATAAAATCTTTTCCGGAAATTTCGCCCGGCGGACTGTTCCGTGGACCCGAGCCCGGTATCGAACGCTCTTACGGCGGCTGGATGCGGAGCTTCCCACGCAGTCCCCGGCGATCAGGAACCGGGCGGAGGGTATCGCTCTCCGAATCCGCGCTGCGGCCTGAATGAAATCCAGGTGGCGCTTGGCCGGATAGAAATTTCCAACCAGCGCGACCAGCGGCGCTTCTGCTGGAATGCCCAGCTTCTTTTTCAGCCAGCCGCGGCGGCGCGAGAAGATCCGTGGACAGGATTCCACTCCCCAGGGGATGACGCGGAGCTTCCGCGGCGGCAGGCCGGGGAACTGGTCGTCCGCCAGTGCCCGGGATGGAACGACCACCGCGTCGGAAAGGCGGTCGATCAGCGCCGGCAAGTTCTCCAGCGCCCGGTTGGAACGGGCCATGAAGGTGTCCCGGAGGGTGCCTCCAATCGACCAGATATGGGGGAGTCCCAGGTGTGCGGCAGATCGGGCTCCGTCGCTGGCTCCATCACAGGATTGGATCAATTGGATCCGTCTTTGCCGGATGAGACGAGAGAGGAATTCCAGCGGTTCGCCGCGCGGCAGGGAAAAACAGGGAATGCCCTGCGCGCGGAACAAACGCAGAGCGAACCGCGGATTCATCACCCCCACAACGGCCTGAACGCGGTGG
>CAZKNC010000118.1:0-5162 GCA_964553935.1 uncultured Planctomycetia bacterium
CTCCGCACTCGATCGCCTCCCGGATCCGCTCGACCGGCACGCCCTTCGTCACGGCGATCAGCCGGATTCCGGAAGGGTCGCGGCCGGCGCCACGTGCCGCCTGGGAAACCCGTTCCCGAACCCGTTCGAGGTTCTCCTTGACCATGGAAAACCCGATTATAGCACCCTTGAAATCCCCGCCGAGATGTATTATATTTTAATACAGGAGGATGAAACCCATGCGAAGCGTGATGGCCGTCAGCTTACCGATGGAACTGCTGAGAAAACTGTCCCGAGAGGCGAAACAGATTCACAGCTCCCGGAGCGAGATCGTTCGCCGGGCCCTTCAGCAGCACTTTTTTGTTCGGGATTTCAGCAGCGCTCGAAACCGGATCCTGGGTGAGCTGAACCGGAAAGGGATCTCTAAAACGGAAGAGCAGATTTTTGATGAGATCTCGTGAAGGTCTTTTTTGACACGAATGTCCTGGTTTCAGGGTTCGTTGCCAGAGGTCTTTCGTTCGACGTCATTAAAGACGCCATCTACCGACACGAGGTTTACTGCAGCGAAGCCATCCTAAAAGAAGTCCGGCGCGTCCTCTCCACCAAGTTCCCTCTCTCGGACGAGGCCGTGCGTCTTGCGATGGAGTCGCTCGCCAAGCATTTTATCCGGGGAGCAACCGCTGAATCCCTGGAGGCCGCTTGCCCGGACCCGGCAGACAATCAAATCCTGGCCGACGCTCTCGTGAACGAATGCGATCTGCTGGTCACCGGCGATAAGGAGCTGCTGGCCCTCAAACGTCACCATTGCGTTCGAATTATTTCGCCGGCCGACTATTGGAAGCTTTGACGGACTGAAAAGACCGTGATAACGTGGCGCTGGGAGTTTTCCCTCCATGCGTGCTGCCGTTTACCGAGGTCCTAACAAGGTCCATATAGAGGAAGTCCCCGTGCCGTCCATCGGCCCGGGAGAGGTCTTGCTCCGGGTCGAGGCCTGCGGACTGTGCGGAACCGACCTCAAGAAGATCGCCCACGGAGACCTGACCCCACCGCGGATTTTCGGGCATGAAGTGGGCGGCCGGGTCGCCGCGGTGGGAGCCGACGTAACCAACTGGAAGCCGGGAGAACGAGCCCTCTTTTTCCACCATATCCCCTGCCGGAAATGCGACCTCTGCCGGACGAAGGATTACGCTCAATGTCCTCAGTATCTTCGGGTCGGCACCACCGCCGGGTTCGAGCCGGCCGGCGGAGGCTTCGCCGAGTACGTGCGGGTGATGGACTGGATCACGCGGGAAGGGTTGATCCGAATCCCCGAAGGGGTGGAAGCGGAGGTCGCCACCTTTGTCGAACCGGTGAACACTTGTCTGAAAGGGATCGAGAAAGCGGGAATCTCGCCGGGCCGATCGGTCCTCATCCTCGGCTGCGGGCCGATCGGGCTGATCCTGCTCCAGCTGGCCCGGCTGCGGGGAGCCCGCGTCTGCGTGACCGATCCAATCCGGGAACGGCTTGAAGCGGCTAAGAAACTCGGCGCGGACGAGACCGTTCGTCCTTCGACAAGCTCAGGACGAACGGGTTTTGACGTAGCGCTGGTCGCCGCCGCCGCGCCTCAAGCGGTCCAGTCCGCGCTGGATGCAGTCCGGCCGGCCGGCCGCGTCGTTTTGTTCGCGCAAACGCGAGTCGGAGAAATGGCGCCGGTGGACGTGGGGCAGATCGGCAAACTGGAAAAAGAGCTGGTCGGCAGTTACAGCGCTTCCATCGACCTGCAGGAAGAAGCGGCCCGGCTGGTCTTCAGCGGAGAGATCCGGGTGAAGCCGCTGATCACTCATCGGTTCCCGCTGGAGAAAATCCAGGAAGCCATCGACGTCGCATCCAACCCATCGGCGGCGTCGCTTAAGGTTGTTCTGCAGATGAGAAACGGGGTCCCCGGGTGAAGGCGGCGGTGCTGTACGGAAAAGAGGACGTCCGGCTGGAAGAGGTTCCGGTTCCGCGGCTGGAACCGGGCGAGGTTCTGCTGAAAGTCCAGGCGGCCTTGACCTGCGGAACCGACCTCAAGGTATTTCGGAACGGTTCCCACGCGAAAATGCTCAAACCCCCGATCCTGTTCGGCCACGAGTACGCCGGCGTCATCGAAGCGGTGGAGGCCGGCGTAACGAATTGGAAACCGGGCATGCGGGCCGTCGGGGCCAATTCCGCTCCCTGCCGAAATTGTTTCTACTGCCGGAAAGATCAGCCCAACCTCTGCGAGGACCTCTTGTTCGTCAACGGCGCTTACGCCGAGTATCTCCGAATCCCCGCCCGGATCGTGAAGGAAAATCTGCTGGAGATTCCCTCCGGCCTTTCATTCGAAACCGCCGCTCTGACCGAACCGCTGGCCTGCGTCCTGCGCGGGATCCAGGCGATTCAGCCGCGTGAAGGAGAAACGGTGGCGGTTTTAGGGGCCGGGCCGGTCGGCCTCCTGTTCGTGCAGTTGGCGGCTCGCGCCGGCGCTCAGGTCATCCTGCTTGGAAAAGGGGCCCCACAGCTTGAGCACGGCGCCCGCTGCGGAGCCGGAACCGTGCTGGATCTGGCGAAAATTTCCAACCCGGAGGCCGTCCTGCGCGAGAAGATTCCGGGCGGAAAAGGAGCCGACCTCTGCATTGAAGCGGTCGGCCGGCCCGCCGCCTGGAGCCAGGCCCTTTCCATCGTCCGCCCGGGCGGGCGCGTTCTCTTGTTCGGCGGCTGTCCCGCGGGAACCGAGGTTTCGCTGGATACCCGGCGCATGCATTACGATGAGCTGACCCTCTTTTCCACGTTCCACCACACGCCGGAAGCGATCCGGCAATCGCTCCAGCTTCTGGCGAGCGGAGCGGTGCAGGCCGCTCCGTTGATCACGCGCACGGCTCCTCTGGAGGAACTGCCCGCGATCCTGAAACAGATGCTCACCGATCAGCAGGCCGTCAAAACCGCCATCCTTCCTTCGTGATGAGAATCTGCTCCTTCCTGCCCACCGCGACGGAGATGCTCTGCGCGCTGGGCTTGGGTTCCTCGATCGTCGGGCGCAGCCAGCACTGCGTGTACCCGCCGGCGGTCCGGTCGAAACCGATCGTCGTCTCCAGCCGGGTGAAGAAAATCGCGCGGCAGGACAGCCGGGCCATTCACGACGCGGTGGTCCGCCTTCGCAAGGAAAACACCCATCAATTTGAGATCAACCTGAAAATCTTGAAGCGCCTCAAACCCGACCTGGTGATCACCCAAAACCTCTGTTCCGTCTGCGCCGCGTCCCATTCCGAAGTATCGGAGGCACTGCGCCGGATCTCGCCCCGCCCGCGGGAGGTGATTCTCCAAGCCCAACGGTTCGACCAGGTCTTCAGCGAGCTCAAGAAACTGGGTAGGATCACCGGCCGGAAAACCACCGCCGAACGGCTGGTCGATGGACTCCAGAGGAGAGTGGACCGGGTGCAAAAGCGGTGGGCCCAGGCCTCGGCCCACCCGCGGGTCTGGTGCTGTGAGTGGATGGAGCCGCTGATGGCGGCGGGACACTGGATTCCGGAGATGGTGGAACGGGCCGGCGGAACCGATGGGCTGGGCCAAGCGGGCCGGAACTCCCGGTGGATTACCTGGCAGCAGGTCCGAAGCTGCGACCCGGAGGTGATCCTGGTGATGCCCTGCAGTTATTCCATCGCGCAAACGCTCAAAGAAAAACGGCGGCTGACCCGCCGGCCCGGCTGGAAATCTCTTTCAGCGGTAAGGAAAGGCCGGGTCTTCGCCGTCAGCGGCGAATTCTTCCACCACGCCGGCCCTCGTCTGGTCAACGGCGTGGAGCTGTTGGCCTGCCTGCTTCACCCGGAATCTATGATAGACTATCGACTCGGATGGAACCCGAAACGGCACGCAAAAGCATTGTCGTTCTGATCGCTGCCTTAGGCGTCACGCTGGCGGTTCCCGCCCCGGCGCACGCCGTCAATCCCGTCACGAAGCTCGTGCGCGGCGCGGTCAACACCGCCACCGGCTGGCTGGAAATTCCGAATCAAATCGCCAAGCACGGAGACGACGGCACCGCCGTGATGTGGACCGTGCATGGGTTCATCGAAGGGATCCGGGTAGGTCTCCAGCGGACGCTTTTCGGACTCTACGACGTCGTGACCTTTCCCATCCCCCCTTACGACGCCCCGCTGATGGAGCCGGACACCCTCATCGCCCCTCGACACGGCCGGGAACCCGAAACCGTGACGCCGGACCCTGCGACGGGCTCCGCTCCGACCACCAACGTCACCGGCGGCTAAATCTCCCCCAGGTCGAGCAGCATGCATTTGAGCGCTCCTCCCCCTTTTTCCAGAAACTCCGAAACATCCACCGGAAACGGAATCACCCCGCGCCGGCGAACGGTTTCGTAGCAGTCCTGCGTCAAACCATCCGGCATCAAGAGAACCCAATCCGTCCGACTTTCTCTTTGAACCTGGATCTGGAAACTATTGGCGGCGAAAGCTCGTCCATCCTCTCGGCTGAGGATGATCAGCCGGTCCCCGAAACGGGCGCGCAGAAGGCGCTGCGTCGCGGGACTGAATCCCTGCAGATACGTCAGGAGGAATTCGCGGTTCGGGCCGAACGGACAAAGGACCGTATCCCCGTGATAGTGCGCTTCATCCGCCAGCTCCAGCGGAATCACTTCCGCGGGTGCGACGATCTCCCGAAGCGTCTGGACCGCCCGCTCTTCCGACCGCAGGCCGTAAACCCTTCGGTAAGGCGGCCAGCCCCAGCGCGCTTTCCAGCGCGGATTTTCGATCCGGCCGTAAGTGAAAAGATAGATCGGCTTCGTTCCCAGGGGTCCGGCCATCGGGATGAAATCGGCTTCCCCCTCAAAACGGTGAGGCGAAGGAAAATCCACTGCTTCCAATCCAAGGGCCTGCAGAAAACGGCGGTAACGCTCTTTCTCTCCGGCCCGAGCGGGATTCAGGTTGCTTAGGATAAAACGGCTCCCGTGCCGAAACCCGGCATTGGCCGGAAAAACAAGCCCCGGCAGGTTCGGATCGCCGGGGAGAACCCAAACCTTTAAGCCCTGCTCCTCCAAAACAGCATGCAGCCGGCTCCACTGATGAGACGCGCGCTGAGAGTCGACCTTTTTGCATCTGCCCCAGCGGTCCCGGGTATGCGGGTTGGATCCGGATTTGATTCGGAAAAAGGTCGGCTCTCCCAGTAAAACCGTGTGC
>CAZKNC010000119.1:0-5121 GCA_964553935.1 uncultured Planctomycetia bacterium
CATCGTCTTCCACCAGCAGGATTCGCATCGGTTTATATTGTACATTGAAAGCGAACTTTCGTTCCGCTAGAATAGGGCTTTCTTCCGAATGAAACGAATCCTCTGCAGTCTTTTCGTGATCGGGGTTTTTACCTCCGCCGCTTCGGCTGAAGCCCCGCTGGACCTGGAGACCGGACGTCAGGCCTATGCGGACAACTGCGCCCGCTGTCACGGCGTCACCGGCGCCGGGGACGGACGGGATGCCGCCCGGATGAACCCGAAACCGCGCAAGCTCAGCGAAGGGGTGTTCAAATTCCGGACGACCGCCAGCGGAACCCCCCCGACCGATCAGGATCTGTTCACGACCATCAGCGAAGGACTGCCCGGCAGCCGGCTGCCGAAATTCCAGCGCCTGTCGGAAGAAACCCGCTGGCAGCTGGTGCATTACGTCAAATCCCTTTCTCCGATTTTTCAGGATCAGAAACCGGAGCCGATTGATCTCGGGAAGGATCCCGGCCCTCAAAAAGCGAATCTTTCTCACGGCAAAGAGCTTTACGCTCAGCTGGGCTGCAACGCCTGCCATGGAGCGCTCGGCCGGGCGGACGGGCCTTCCGCTCCGGCTTTGGCGGACCCCTGGGGAGATCCCATTCCGCCGGCGGATCTCACGCAGGGATGGCGCTACCGGAGCGGCTCTTCTCCCAAAGAGATCATGACCCGGCTGATGACCGGCCTGGACGGCACGCCGATGCCTTCTTACGCCGAGGCCACCACTCCGGCGGATGCCTGGGATCTGGCCTATTACGTCCATTCGCTGCAGGTCAAACCGAACTGGAGCCGGACGGTTGCAGCCGTCCGACCAGCGGGCACGCAGACGGATTGGCAGAAAATTCCCCGTGCGGACCTGCGCTTGACCGGATCGACGTATCAGAATGGAGCGCTCCTGAGCACGCGGGTGGCCGCGGTTTCCGTTCAGGTGGCGCGCGAAGAAGATCGCGTGGCCCTGCGCTTGAGCTGGCACGACCCGGTCCGAAACAGCGGTCCCGAAACTTCTCCCGACGCCGCCGGGCTCCTTTTCCTGCCGGATCGCCGATCGAAGCTGGTCTTCGGATCGGTGCGCGGGTGGCCGGCTTCACCGGAGCTTCCGGGGGCGGAGCTGATTTATTGGTCGGCGGATCGGGACGCGGCTCGAATGGGCTCCGAGTCCCTGCTCACGCAGGCCTCTTTCGCGGACGGAGAATGGAGCTTGGTGGTGACCCGGCCGATTCCGGCCGGACAAAAATCGCTTCGATTTGGCGTCATGGTCTGGGATGGCGGTAATCAGGAACAGGACCGCCGCCGCTCGAACTCCAGCTGGGTGGATCTGCTTCTCGAATAGAATAGAAAGGGAGGAACGTACGATGAAACGGGGATTTCGATTGGGCGGGCTGGTTGCGATTCTGGCGGTGGGGGTGTACGGCTCTTTTGATACGATTTCGGTGCTGGCCGCCGGCAAAAAACCGGATTCGGCGGTCGTCACGCGGCCCGCGGAAGCGTCTCCTTTGGGAAGCGGAACGATTTCCGGAAAAGTCACCCTCTCCGGCTCCGCTCCGGCCCCGCAGAAGATCAAGATGGCGGCCGATCCGGTCTGCATGCAGCAGCATAAAGATGCCATGATGAGCCAGGAGGTTGTCTCTTCCAGCGGCGCCCTGCAGTACGCGCTGGTCTACGTCAAGGAGGGCGTTTCCGGCAGCTTCACGCCGCCGGCCGAGGCGGTCGTGCTGAACCAGATCGGCTGCATGTATGAGCCGCACGTATTCGGCATCCAGGCGGGCCAGAAGCTGGAGATCGTCAACAGCGATGCCACCCTGCACAACGTGAACTGCCAGCCGAAATCGAACAAGAAATTCAACATCGCCCAGCCGGTCAAGGGGATGAAAACAACCAAAACCTTCGATCAGCCGGAGTTGGGTGTTTCTTTCAAGTGCAACGTCCATCCCTGGATGGCGGCTTACGGCGGGGTTTTCAGCCATCCCTTCTTCGCCGTCACGGGTGCCGATGGATCCTTCACGCTGTCCGGCCTTCCGGCGGGCACCTACACGGTGGAGGTCTGGCACGAAAAATTGGGCGCCAAGAGCCAATCGGTAACGGTGGCCGACGGCCAGAGTCAGCAAGTCTTGTTTTCCCTGTAAATGCTTCCGGAGAGCGCTTCCAGCATCGCGCCGAAGGTCGACCAGCTCTTCTGGGCGATCTTCTGGATTACCGGCTTCTTTTTCCTGCTGGTGCAGGCAACGCTGCTGTGGTTCACCCTGAAGTACCGGGCCAGGCCGGGCCGGCAGGCCGCTTATATCCACGGCAACACCGCGCTGGAAATCATCTGGACGGTGATCCCGGCGCTGATCCTGCTCGTGCTGACCATCGCCAGCCAGCGCGTCTGGGTTGAAATCCGAGGACCGAAAGAGCGGCCCGCTACGTCCCACCAAGTGGAGATCCTGGCCGAGCAGTTCGCCTGGAACATCCGCTACGCGGGCCCGGACGGCGCGTTCGACACGGAAGACGACATCCGCACCATCAACCAGCTGCATCTGCCGGTGGCGACTCCCGTTCTGCTGAACATCCGTTCCAAAGACGTGATTCACAGTTTCTTCGTCCCGGAGTTCCGGATCAAGCAGGACGCGGTGCCGGGTCTGCCGACGCAGGTCTGGGTGGAAGCCACCCGCGGAGGAGCGTACGAGATCCGCTGCGCGGAGCTGTGCGGCCTGGGACATTACCGGATGAAGGGGTTTGTCACGACCGAACCGCTGATTGACTTTCAGAACTGGCTCGTGGAGGCCAAGGCCAATGAGTAAGAAGCTTGGGTTTTTCCGCAAATACATTTTCTCTACCGATCACAAGGTGATCGGCATCCAGTTTCTGATCAGTTCGCTGGTCTTCATGGCGTTCGGCGGGCTGTTGGCGATGCTGATGCGCTGGCAGCTGGGCTGGCCGGGAACACCCCTGTTTTTCATGGAAAAAATCGCGCCCGACGGTTTCCCGGGCGGGACAATGGTGCCGGAATATTTCAACATGCTCTTCACGATGCACGGCTCCGTTATGATTTTCTTCGGGGTGATTCCTCTGCTGGTGGGCGCCTTTGGAAATTATCTGATTCCCCTGAAAATCGGGGCCGCCGACATGGCGTTCCCGAAGCTGAACATGCTTTCTTACTGGCTGTTCGTTCCGGCAGCCGTCATCGTGCTGTTGGGCTTTTGGATGGAAGGAGGGGCTGCCGCGTCCGGCTGGACTGCTTATCCGCCGCTGTCGGCCCTTCAGCAGACCATGGGGCTGGGCCAAACCTTCTGGGTTGCCGGCGTCATCGTGCTGGGTTTCTCCTCGATTTTCGGCTCGGTGAACTACCTCGCGACCATCATCAACCACCGGGCCCCCGGCATGACGTTTCACCGGCTTCCGATCTCCATCTGGGGCCTTTTCACGACCGCGGTCTTGACCCTGTTGGCGACTCCCGTGCTGGCAGCGGCCATGGTCCTGCTTCTGATGGACCGGGTGGGGGGTACGAGTTTCTTTTTGCCGGCCGGAATGATCGTGGACGGCACCGCGCTGGGTTATGCCGGCGGCCAGCCGCTGCTGTGGCAGCATCTGTTCTGGTTCTACTCGCATCCGGCGGTCTACATCATGATCCTTCCGGCGATGGGATTTGTTTCCGACATCCTTCCCACGTTCGCCCGCAAGCCGATTTTCGGCTATCACGCGATCGCGTACGCTTCAGTGGGAATCGGGGCGGTCGGCTTCCTCGTGTGGGCGCACCACATGTTCCAGAGCGGCATGAACCCGGCGCTGGGAACCTCCTTCATGATCGCCACCATGGCGGTGGCCGTCCCGACCGGCGTCAAGGTCTTCAGCTGGCTGGGAACCCTCTGGCGGGGATCCATTCGGATCACGACGCCGATGCTTCACGCGTTGGGTTTCATTTCCATGTTCATCATCGGAGGTCTCACCGGAATTTTCCTGGCCTCCACGCCGGTGGACATGCACGTGCACGACACCTATTTCGTGGTAGGACACCTCCATTACGTGCTGTTCGGCGGTTCACTGTTCGGAGCGTTCGCCGGGATCACGTTCTGGTATCCGAAGATGTTCGGCCGAATGCTGAACGAGCGGCTGGGCCGGCTCCATTTCTGGCTGACTTTCATCTTTTTCAACGCGGTCATGTTCCCGATGTTCTCGCTGGGTCTTTCCGGCATGCCGCGCCGGATCTACGACTACACCCAGTACGCGGGCTTGGCTCACCTGCTGAACCTGAACCGGACGATGAGCATCGCCGCTTTCTGTCTGTTCGCCTCTCAGCTGTTGTTCGTGATCAATTTTCTCGGTCCCATGCTGAGCGGGAAGAAAGCCGGCGAGAACCCGTGGGAATCGACCACGCTCGAATGGGGGACGCCTTCTCCCCCGCCCCACGGAAATTTCGCGTCGCCTCAAACCGTCTATTGCGGCCCGTACGAGTTTTCCGTTCCCGGCATGAAGCGGGACTGGCGGATGCAGACGGAGCCGGCCGGCAAGCATGCCGGCAAAGGGCACGCATGACCGCTCATGCTTCGACAAGCTCAGGGCGAATGGCTTTGTACCGCTTCGCACTCTTCACCGTTTTTGCCAGTTTTCTACTGGTCATCGCCGGTGGGCTGGTCACGTCGACCGGTTCCGGGCTGTCCGTTCCGGATTGGCCGCTCTCTTACGGAACGCTGTTCCCTCCCATGGTCGGCGGCATCCGTTTCGAGCACACGCACCGGCTGATCGCCGCCGCCGTTGGACTGCTCACGCTGCTGCTCACCGGGATGGTCCTGGCGCGCGAGCGCCGGGTCGGCGTCCGCTGGCTCGCCGTGGGCGCTTTCGGCTTGGTGGTCCTGCAAGGGCTTTTGGGCGGACTCACCGTTCTGCTGCAGCTGCCGGACGCCGTTTCCATCGCGCACGCCTGTTTAGGACAAACATTCTTCGCGACGCTCACGGTTCTGGCTGTGGTTCTTTCCCCGGCTTGGACCCGCACGCCGCTGGCTCATCCGGCGGACCAAACGCCGGACCTGGCCCGAGGGGCCCTCTTTTCAACTGCCGCCGTTTATCTTCAGCTGATTCTGGGTGCCAGCCTGCGGCATATCGGATGGGCTCCCCGGCTTC